>CAMLRJ010000186.1 GCA_946482345.1 uncultured Cellvibrio sp. | reverse complement strand
TCAGCCTGGCGATTTTGTATTAATTGCACACGGACACAATGATCAAAATTGCGATGCAGCAAAACCTGTTCGTGGATTGGCCGATGTCAGGAATCTGTGTACTTATCCGGATACTGATAAAGGTGAAGCACAATTTCCTGTGGGCAGGCAGGAATTATCCTTTCAAAAATCCCTGGAAAACTATATTAAAATTGCTCGGGAAAAATCAGCATTTCCGATTTTGGTTACACCGACTACTCGAATTAAAAACTCCGGGGGTTTGCAACAAACGCCGGTAGTTCACAGCCATTTCACTCGGCAAAAATCTGGCAGTGAATTTTTATTTATAGGTGATTACACCGCGACTATAAAAAATACTGCATTAAAAAATCGTATCCCTTTGATTGATCTGGAGGCGGCGAGTATCAATTTTGCCAATCAAGCAGGTGAACCGGGATGGAAAAATTATTGGTTGGTAATAGATCCCGCAATCAATCCGTTTTACGCAAACAACATGGCGGGTAGCCTGCAAGTTCCCGACGGAGCTCACTTTCAAGCTGCAGGTGCACAGGCCATGGCTAAGATACTGACTGAATTGATAAACGAGCATCCAGAATTAAAAGATATACAAAGTTATTTGAATTAACTCACAAAAAACGCTATACAATTCTGATCATTACAAAAAATTCGGTATTCGGTATGTGTATATTCAGAAGAGTGTTAAGTATTGTTTTTTTGCTTCTATTTTCGTTATCGGCTTCAGCCAATACGCCTGAATGGGAGAAATATTATGAAGCGTCGGCAAAAATTCTAAAAAAAGATCAGGAGTTTTTGGAAAAAGAATTGGAGAAACTCGAACTGGATAAACCCAATCTCCCTGAAGCAACAAAAGAGTTCGGTTTTGAAATTATCCAGCCTTCTGATTGGTTTCTGAGTGAAGAAGGCAAGCGGGTTATGTCGGTGATACTTTCTTTTCAAACACCGTCCGGTGGTTGGTCCAAGCGTACTGATATGGCGAAGCAAGCTCGTCAGCCCGGGCAATCGTTTGGTGTAGAAGAAGAGTACATTCCCACTTTTGATAATGGTGCAACCAGTACACAAATGAAGTTGCTGGCTCGTGCTTATTCCTTGTCGGGTGATAAATCCTATCGTGCTGCATTTGATCGAGGCTTGGCGTTTATTATCCAGGCGCAATACCCCAATGGTGGCTGGCCGCAAAGTTTTCCATTACGCGGCGGTTATCACGATCACATTACTTACAACGATGCTTTGATGCGTGATCTGATGGTGATACTCAACTCGGTTGTACTCGCCAGAAATGAATATTCATTTGTGACATCCAAACAGCGTAACGCAGCTAAAAAAAGTTTGAATATGGCTATTGACTGTGTGTTGAAAACACAGGTGGTGGTTGATGGCCAGTTGACGGTTTGGGGCGCACAACATGATGCCCTCACGCTTGCACCTGCCAAAGCGCGTGCTTATGAAATGCCTGCTTTGACCAGTTCGGAAAGTGTATTTATGGTGGATTTTTTAATGGATTTGGATAGCCCGTCTGCTGAAGTCATCAAGTCTGTACATCAGGCTGCAAAATGGTACGAACAAACCAAGATATCCGGTAAAACCTGGACTCGCGGTGCAAAACAATTAGCGAGTGATCCCAAAGCACCACCTTTGTGGTCGCGCTTTTATGAAATAGGAACCAATAAACCCATATTCGGTGATCGCGATGATTCCATTCATTACGATCTGACAAAAGTATCTGAAGAAAGACGACAGGGATATGCCTGGTACACCACGGCACCTAATCAAATTATGGCGAAGTACGCCTTTTGGAAAAAACAATATCCGGAACAAAGTGAGTAATTTTTCTATTCGCCTTTGTTAGCTTTACGTTTTTTATATTCAATCTCGTCGCCGGGTTTGTACCAGTAGTGCGCAATATCCAGAGGCACTTCTTTTGGAAGCGTCTCGTTGGCGACGGGAAAAATTTTGCGATTTTGCAGTTTGGCTTCTTCAATCATTTTCAAATGATAATCATAAAAAATTTCATCAAAAGAACCATCGGCAAGCATCATTTCCAAACCGGTTTTAATTCTTTCGGCCAGTTTGGGGTGTTGTGGCGAAACAAAAAAGAAAGTGGGTAATGGAATATAAAGCGCCAGGTTTTCTTCAATTCTCATATCGGGAAACAATTGTTGGTGTGAAGCCAATTCTGATGGTGCTTCGTTAATTCCTCTGGCGAAGGTTTGAAATCTGTCACCCATGAGCATCCAGAAAAGCCCTTCCAGTTTTGTTGTTGCCACTACATCAAAACCAGCAGTACGCATTACTTTGGTGGTTGACCATTGTGTACCTGATCCCGTCTTTATTTTTTTCAATTCTTCAATGCTGGTAATTTTGGATAAAGCGGGTTGACTGTCTTTTGATATCAGGAAAATTCTGTAGCCGGTAATGCCTTTGTTGACCGGAATATAGATTGGAATCAGGCTGCTAACCCATTCGGCTTTTGCAGTTTCGGCAGCGATATGAATATTGTCGCCTTTGATCAATTCGGTTAAGGCTCTGTCACGTGACATGACTTCGGTAGCGTGTTTGAGCTGCGCTGCTCCGTATTGGCTTTCGGTAATTTTCAATAAGTGTTTCAGAACAAGTTCGGCATGTTCATAGCGTATATCAGTCGCAGATTCTGGTTTGGTGGTGAGTACATCCATCGCCAGCAGATTTCCTGCCAGAGCTACAGAAAAAATAGCGGCCAGAATTGATTTCATATGCAATGTAACCCTGATCAAATATTGAATTAACCAAGTTTAGATGAGAAATCGAGTCTGAGAGTGAAATAAAAAATGCCGCTCAGTGGCGGCATTTTTGTAGGGAAAGGTGTAATTACAGGTCAGTGATGGGTTTGTATTTGGGCACCAGCATACGCATGACAAACCAGGCGATCAGGTAGGCAACTGCGCATATGGCAAACATAATGGTATACCCCATGGAAATATTGCCTGCTTTTTCGAAGTGATCAAATAAAACACCCCCTAACTTGTTCAGCAATACACCGCCCATACCTCCCGCAAAACCACCAATACCGACAACAGAGCCAATGGCTTTTTTGGGGAACATATCAGAGACGGTTGTAAAAATATTGGCTGACCAGGCTTGGTGAGCTGAGGCGCCGATAGCAATAAGCAAAACGGGTATCCAGAAAGAAATATGGCCGAGTGGTTGGGCCAGAAGAACAACCAGGGGGAAAAGCGCAATAACGAGCATCGCTGTACGACGTGCGTTGAAAACATCCATACCCCTTTTAATAAAGTAGGCCGGGAATGCGCCGCCACCAATACTGCCTATCATGGTGAGTGTGTAAATCAGTGCGATAGGTAATGCAATTTCTGTTTTTTGCATGCCGTATTGGGCGCTGAGATAAATGGGCAACCAAAACAGGAAGAACCACCAGACGCCATCTGTCATGAATTTTCCGAATGCGAAAGCCCAGGTTTGTTTGTAACCCAGCAGCGTTCCCCAAGAGGTCTTGACCTCATCTCCGGTATTCTCGGCTGCATCGACATCAGAGTTGATATAAGCCAACTCCGATGGTTTCAGGCGTTTTTGCTCACTGGGTTTGTCGTACCATACCCACCAGAAACCTATCCAGGCAAAACCAATGATACCTACGGCAATAAAGGCCCATTCCCATCCCCACATAACACCAATTACGGGTACTGTCAGAGGGGCCAGAATTGCGCCCACATTGGCACCTGAATTGAAAATGCCGGTGGCAAAAGAGCGTTCTTTTTTCGGGAAATATTCAGCAGTGGCTTTGATCGCTGCAGGGAAGTTACCCGCCTCACCAAAGGCCAGAACTGCACGAGCAATCATAAAACCTGCCACTGAGTAGGCAGTGATAGCAGCGGCTCCATTGACTGTGCCATTTTCCTGATCAATATCGGCCAAGCCGATCCAGCTCAATACGGTATAGAAAGCAGCGCCCATGTCGTAAGCAAAAGCATGGATGGCAGCACCAAAAGACCAGATGGCAATTGCCCAGATGTAACCATTTTTGGTGCCGAATTTGTCGATGAATCTACCGGCAAACACCATGGAAACGGCGTAGACAAAAGTAAACAATGAAGTAATGTTGCCGTAATCGTTATTGTTCCAGGCATAAAGTTGCATCAGCTCGGGTGACAACAAGCTGAGTACCTGACGATCAAGATAGTTGATTGTGGTAGCAAAAAATAACAGGCCACATATTGTCCAGCGATAATTTCCCACAGAGTTTTGTGTTGGATGGTTCATATTATTCACTTCTTTATCGTTTTCGTTTAATTGCGTTAATAACATCAACAAAAAGTAAGTTTTCGATCATCTACCTTGTTCAACAAGGTAGATGAAAAAACTTTGCTGATTAATCAGGCACTACAAAAGGAAAATAGGCTTTGGCATTGTTGAAACAGATATCCTGAATCATTTTGCCGACCATTTTGGTGTCGTTGGGTACCAAGCCTTTTGCCATGTCACGGCCAAAAATTCCACACAAAATTCTGCGGAAATATTCATGTCGTGAATAACTCAGGAAGCTACGGCTATCTGTCAGCATTCCCACAAAACGACTTAAAAGTCCCAATTGACTCAGGGCTTCAATCTGACGGGTCATGCCTTCCATTTGATCGAGGAACCACCAACCGCTGCCAAACTGGATTTTGCCGGCAGATGAACCATCCTGGAAATTACCAATCATGGTGCCCAGCACTTCGTTGTCGCGTGGGTTCAAGTTGTAGAGTATGGTCTTGGCTAATTTATTTTGATCGTCCAGACGACCCAGGAATTTTGCCAATGGTTTGGCGTAATTGTGGTCACCTATAGAGTCGAAACCTGTATCCGGGCCAAGAGTGCGATAAAGACGTGGATTGTTATTGCGGATCGCCCCTATGTGAAATTGTTGCACCCAACCTTTGGCGTGATCCTGCAACGCAAATTCCACCATCATGGCGGATTGGAATTTCTCGATTTCAATCGCATCAAGATCTTTATTGCTACGGATTTTAAGGAATATTTGTTTGATTTCAGATTCTGTGTAATCCGCTGCATAAACAGTTTCCAATCCATGATCGGACAGGCGACATCCATTTGCATGGAAATAATCATGGCGAATGTTCAATGCTTTCATCAGATCATCAAAAGTCTTGATATCGACATCGGCAACAGCTGCCAGACGATCTATATATTTGTTGTAGGACTCTGCATTTTCCACTGCCATGGCACGGTCAGGGCGCCAGGTAGGTAACATGGCTGTCTTGAATGATTTATCAGCCGCTGTGGTTTTGTGATGAGCCAGATCATGTATTGGGTCATCCGTGGTGCAAACCAGTTTGACTTTGGCTTGTGTCATCAGGCCGCGCGCAGAGAATTCGGGGGTAGCAAGTAACTCATTGCATTCATCCCAGGTACGCTTGGCAGTGCTGGAATCCAGCAGGCGATCTGTTATGCCAAAAGGTTTACGTAATTCCAGATGCGTCCAGTGGTACAAGGGGTTGCGTAATGTATAAGGAACGGTAGCGCACCATTGTTCAAATTTTTCCCAGTCACTGGCATCACCTGTACAGTAACGCTCGTCTACTCCATTTGAACGCATGGCACGCCATTTGTAATGGTCGCCAGCCAGCCAGACTTCATATAGATTACGGAATTGTTTGTTTGCTCCTACCTGCTCCGGGGGGAGATGACAGTGGTAGTCAATGATAGGCATGTCTTTGGCGTACTCGTGAAACAACACCTTGGCTTGAGGTGTATCGAGCAAAAAATCGTCGTGAATAAAACTCATGAATGCAAATCCTCAATTATTCTGTCAGTCGGTGATATTACACAGCTGAAAGAGAATGACCAGAATGATTGACCGAGGTTTGCCTGACGCTGTGGGTTACCCTTGTATGAGTGTTGCTATGTTGCAACTTGGCGCACAGTCTAATCGGTTATGCCGTAAGTTTCCATTTGCTCATATAATTTTTGGGTGAGTTTTTTGTCATAAGCCCAATTATGTTGCAGATGGACTTAATCCGGAGTCTGTTAGAATGGCTTCAATCACGTTAATCGATAGTTCCTATAAATAAAAAAGGCTTGGCTAATGAGTTACAAAAATATTCTTATCAGCTTGACTCAGGGAAAACACCTTGCACTTGAGGATGTGCGGTTGGTTGTCAGTGAGATGCTCGCGGGGAAATATTCACCGGCACAGGTCGCAGTCTTCTTTGTGGCTTTGGGGATGAATCGCGAAACAGCCGAAGAATTGATGGGCGCTGCCTTGGCTGTGCGGCAACATATTGATCCCGTACCTTACGGGCCGGAACAGTTTGTGGCTATCAGTAGAACAGGGAATGACCTGCTGGGTGTATTTGATGTTGCTATTGCCAGTGCTTTTGCCGCCGCCGCTACCGGTTGCAAACTGGTATTGCATGATGGTCGTATAGGTGCAAGCCGCCGTATTGGTTCACGGCTGTTGGAAGCTGCCGGTATTCGATCTGTGTTGACGCCGGAACAGGTTCGGGAATCTATAGATAATATCGGTGTAGGCTTTACCCTGGGTGCCTCGGGTTATGGTTTACCGGCGGACTCTTTTGAAGCGCTGGAACAAATCGATATTCCAACTCTGGTGGATGTATTAAATCTCGTGGCTGTTCCTTTTCAGGCAAAGCGTTATCTGATTGGCGTTAAGAATGCGGGTTTACTCAGGCCTGTTGCTGAATTATTTCTTGCTTTGGGCGTGGAAAGATTAATGGTAGTGAATGGTGTGGATGGTCTGGATGCCATTAGTCTGGCGACAGAAACCAAAGTTGTTGAATTGAATAATGGAAAAATCACTGAGTATTCGATCATTCCGGATGACTTCGGTGTTCAGGCTAAAAGCC
>CAMLRJ010000185.1 GCA_946482345.1 uncultured Cellvibrio sp. | reverse complement strand
GCAGCAGAAACTGACATTAGCAATAAAGAACCTATAGCAATTTTTTTAATTAACATGTTAAAGCTCCTGTTAGTGATGTAGCCAACAACATTTCTTGCTTTAAAAATTAAAGATAGAATTAACTACCGTTGTGGCAGATAAATTATCAAGATTAAAATTACTTTTGCGAAGGAATCAATTGCGACTTACAAGCCATCGCAATCCGATATTTTATCTCGATTTTATTGAGGAAACTGCAGTGTTAATAAAATAGTGGCGCCGCACTGACCATTCAAAAAAAGTTTTGTCTTCTAAAATATCTTTTAGGCACGACACTAAACATTGGCGTCATTTATCATTAAACAACAATGAGCTACAGGGCGCCAACTTCTCTTTTTGTTCTGGATCTAACCAAAAATAAAATCATTGCGGAAATCGGATTCATAAATGGAATAATATTAATTATGATTAAAACGAGCAGCTGAGTTAAATTTCTTGTGACAATTGCATAATGAACCCAATAGGCATAACCCAGTAATATAGAAAAAATAAACAATAACAGCATTATGTCACTAAAGCGTAAATCTTCATCCATGGCCGCACCCAGAGTAAAAAATGCGCATATCAAAACAGATACCAGCCAATGAAATCCAATATAAATTTTTCGTCCTACACCAAGGCTACGGAAGGTAAGTTCAATCGGCTCAGCTTTTGTTAAAATTGATTCAGGGCTTTTGTATATATCATTCATGGTTCGACACTTTTTGATGAAACGCTATCAATCCTTACTGACAATCTTCCTTTCAGAACGATAGCGTTGATATAAAATTTTTACGCGCTTGACGTAAGTTTGGGTTTCTTCAATGGGAGGGATGGCGTTGTATTTATCGACACGACCAGGGCCTGCGTTGTAGGCCGCCACAGCAAGTGTCAGATTGCGATTGAAGCGATTGAGAAGAAAATCGAGGTATCGGGTTCCGCCCATAATATTTTGCGCAGGATCGGTAAGATCACTGACATCCATATCCCTTGCTGTGCCTGGCATCAATTGCATTAAACCCATTGCACCTTTTCTTGATCTCGCCAATGGATTGAAATTCGATTCAGCGTGAATAACCGCACGAATCAGCGCAGGATCAACGCCATATTTCTCTGAAGCTTTTTGAATGAATGCAGAAAATTCATCGGTGTAAAGCTGCGTTACTTTCCAATCGACAGTTGAAAGCGCACTGCAGGCATAACATGAATTGTAAACAATAACCTGATATTCATGTTTTGCTGGCATTTTGTCTGAATAAGACACGCCACCCTGATTTTTATATTTATAAAATCGAAATGATTTTGCCTGTTGGGTTTTCCATTCATTGGCTCTGCGCTCCTGCTCTTCTGCTGCCGTTTTAGCGGCAACTTCGCGAACAAGGGCTTCATAAATATCCAAAGAATTATCTGTATCTTCCACAGCCGTATTTTTTGGGGAGTTTTTTTCAGAAATATCAGCTGGATTAATCATTGCAACACTTGACTCAACCCCATAGCAAAACGCCGAACCCATAAGGCTCAAAAAAATACACTTTTTTGCATGACGTAAAAAAAACATGGGGCACCAAAAACGATTAAAACTCTCAAGCCAATATTGGGAAATGAATCCACTCTGTAAGCAAGTCTAGCCCAAAACCTTTAAATGGCACGCGAATCAAATTCCACGGGCGCAATTATTAACATGAATCAAGACTCCAGCCAAACATCCCTCACCCATTGCCAGACAGAGGGCCAGGTTTCCTCCGTTAATTCACCATTTTTCCAGAAAACGACCTCACCTTCCGGCTCAACGCAATAATAATCGCCGTTCACTTCGCACAAAACGATCAGATAGCGTGGAACTCCAAGAGACCAGGCGGTTGCCGTAACCTCAGGCAAATAGGTGTGTGAATTGGGATCGGCAGCCGTCACAGGTTCAAGATGGCCATAAATTACGTCACTGGCTTCGAGCAAAAATTGCCGCATATCACGCGGGATTGGCAACAATATTTCTTCTTCGATCAATATCAATTGATCTTCATCGGGTAGATCCAATGGCACAGGAACTGTTTCATTGTGATCGCGCAAAAGCTCGAGTATTTCTTCCATTATTTTTCCTGTTATTACTCAAAAAGTGTTAATTGTGATTCCAATATTGCCCGCATGGATTGCTGTAAAAAATACAAAATAGAATCTGCGACCGGCATTAATTGTTTTGTTAAATAATGTTCATAATCCAACGGGCTTGTATGACATTCAATAGTTTCTGGCCCATTGACTGTAATCACATATTCAATCCAATCACCGCGACGTAAAGACTGACCCGTTTTTTGTTGGTATTTTTTTGCAGCCTGGACATGCGGTGGAATGTTTTTTTGGTAATCAGACAATTTTTGCCTGAGCCGTTTGCGGTAAATTAAATCCGCATCACATTTTCCCTTAAATAAATCAGCAGCGACCTGGCGAATAAACTCCACGTGATTTTCGCCGGCGAATATACGCTGATATAGGGCTAATTGGAATTGTTTGGCTAAAGGAGTCCAGTCTGAGCGCGCACTTTCCAGTCCTTTAAAAATAATTTCTTCACCATCCAGAGTATGAATCAAACCAGCATAACGTTTTTTAGTGCCCAGATCCGAACCTCGAATGGTTGGCATCAGGAATCGGTGATAGTGAGTTTCAAATTGGATTTCCAGTGCACTTTTAAGTTGATACTCATCCTGTAATTTTCGCGACCACCAAATATTTAATTCTTTAGCCAAGCGCTGGCCGATTTTTTGACATTGTTCGGGTGTTTTTGGTTTTTTACCCTGACAATTATTTTCCAGCCAGACAAACAAAGAATCTGTATCACCATAAATTACAGCATAACCCTGCTGCTCGATCCAATCCCGGCTGGTTTGAATAATGTCATGACCACGAAGTGTGATTGAACTGCACACACGTGGATCAAAAAAACGACATCCTGTAGATCCCAGAACACCGTAAAATGAATTCATAATAATTTTAATGGCATGGGATAAAGGTGCATTTTTATCTTTTTTTGCCTGATCACGCGCTGCTGATAATTGTTCAATGATTGAGGGCAATATATGCCCTTCCCTCGCAAAAAAAGCGCCGTTAAATCCTTCAACAACTTTTTCATCAGGTAATTTATTGTGCTGTGCCAACCAAAACGCGCAGGGATCAATTAAAAAGCTGCGCATAATACTGGGATACAGGCTTTTAAAATCCAGCACCAACACATTGTCATAAATTCCCGGTCGCGAATTCATCACATAACCACCGGGACTAATAACATCCGATTCAAGCTCACCTAGATTCGGTGCGATATAACCTGCCCGGTGTAATCTGGGCAAATAGGCATATTCAAATGCAGCTACCGAACCACCAATGCGATCCATCAATAACCCGGTTAATTGGCTGCGCTCCATCGCAAAAGATAATAATTTTTCTTGCTGAAAAATTTCCCACACCAATTCCGTATCACGTAAATTATATGCAGCAAGAGCTTCTTTATCATTCTCAAATAAATATTGAATGTCTTCGCCTCGTTGATTGGACGACAACAACTTTTCTTTTCCCAATAACTCTTTCGCAACGTTCTGCAATGAAAAACTATCAAATTGTGTATTAGCGGCCTTTAATAACTCGATGCCATCCAATGCAATACGCCCCGGAATAATGACAAACCTGCGGCCCGATTCACTTTCTTCCTGCCGCCAATGCCAATTTTCTTGCCCGCGACCGATTCGAAAATGCAATCCATTTTTTTGTGCAAGTTGTTCCAGCACCCAAAGATCAAACTGAATTAAATTCCAACCAATCAATACATCAGGATCATAGTGGCGAATAAAATCCAGAAAAGCCAACAAACAACTTTTTTCGTCGCGATAATAATCTATTTTATATTCCAGGTTATTCGAACCACCTGATTCTGCAGGCTGATCGCCAATCATAAAAACTTGCTGCAAGTTTTCTGCATAAACTGCTATGGAAAATAAATGCTTTGCATCCATAGTCGTTTCAATATCTATCGACAGACAGCGCAAATCAGGCCGCCAATGCAGTGTTTTTGTAATGGGTGATAAAACCGGGTTCAACAATTGTCGAGTATCGAGAACCGTTTCAATAGGAAGTTGCACAGACGCATTGATAAATCTTTCCATCAAATAACGTTCGTGAGGTTTGATATCGGCTTCCCAAAATGGAATAGATTCAGATTCAAACTTCAGTTGCACGTCACGCGCCGTGCGTTGTTGCTTACAATAGATTGCGTTGACTGGCTGATTGTTGAAATTTTTTAATGCAACCTCAGCCATACGTACCGAAACAAACCCGGAAATGATGTTTTGAATTTTAGTTGCATCTTTGCGCTTGACGAAAAACACCGACTCTTGCCGGGTAATTTGCGTACAGATTGCGCCCTGATCCGTCGCCCACCAAAACTCCAGCGATACTCCCTCAGGAGTATCTCGCCATTGTCGTGTTAGTAAAAAACCAAACATATCAAATCAGTTAAGGTGTTTGTTTCACCAATTCATTTTTTTCTGTACAAAACCAACCAGTTTTTTCGCATTGGCCTTATTTTGTGCTACGCGAGGGTGTTGTCCGTAACCGGTAAAATCGAAAAACAGAGTATCAATTTTTTTATCTTGATAATCCCGTTTCATTTTTTCAACAGCCGATTTTATATAATTTGGCCACTTATCATTTGCAGTAGCATCCATACTTCCCAGAGCGCAAATAATTTGTGCCCTGGGATATTTGGCACGAATGGATCTCACAAAATCAACATAGGCTTGAATTTTTTGTTCATCTGATGGAAAAGGCTGTAATTTTTTATCGCGATCAACCAACCAACTATCATTCTGAAATAAATTGACTATCACCAGATCCGGTGTCCATTTTGTAAAATCCCATTGGGTATCATTATTACCCACGGCACTGAGCTGATCATAAAATTGCGGCATAATAAACGGAAACCAGCTGATCATTATGCCAATGCCACTTTGCGAAATAGTGTGCAACTCCGCATTTAATTCACGCGCAGCAATTGACGCATAACTCCAGTAATTATTTTTCTCGGATAAAAGATCATCTCGCGCATTATCAGCCGCTTCATTGCCCATACCACTGGTAATGGAATCGCCATAAATTTCTATTCTGCGTTTGAATCTTGCCGGTGGGTTCAGCAGTTTTCCATCTATCACCAAACCTTTAAATAAACTATGTCCCTCTTCCCCTTCTGTTCGTTTATAAATTTCCAGCGAATGATTTCCATCAGGCAAGCTGGTTGAAATCGTATATTCATTTTCACCTTTTTTCGCTTCAATGACATAAGGATGATAAATTTCATTATCGATAATGACACTGAAATAATTTTTACCAAACTGATCATCCAACTTCACTTTCAATACTTTTCCAGTGAAATTGGCTTTGATACTGGTTCCGGGCCAGCTAATCAGTGGCGCAGAAGGATTGGAGAAATCAATACGGCCCGTATAAAGTAAGTTTTTATTTTCAGGCGATATAAAATCTGCTTGTGATTCTGCCCACACAGAGCAGCTAAAGAAACATACCAGGTAAAGGAAAATATTTTTATATTTCATAATGTTTAAAATTGCCAAGGACTGGGGGGCGTCAGTGTAAACCCTCAGAGACATATTGTGTCTGGCAACAACCAATTCCGACCCATGTGTTTAAATAACATAGAAAGTCTCATTCAAGATATAATTGTGACTAATATACAGAATAGTCACATTTTCAACTCATTGAGGATATATATGAAGAATGCAGGTGTTCCTCCCCGAGGCCCGGCTGATCACGAGGTACGCGCCCAAATAGTTACCGCCGCTACCGAGCATTTCAGTCGTTATGGATACGGCAAAACCACCGTGTCTGACCTTGCCAAAACTATTGGCTTTTCCAAGGCATATATCTATAAGTTTTTTGAATCAAAACAGGCGATTGGTGAAGTGATCTGCGGGCGCTGCCTGGGTGAGATAGAGACCGACATAATTGCTGCCATAGAAGGGGCCGACACCCCGCCCGAGAAGTTGAGACGCTTGTTCAAAACCATGACGGAATCTAGCCTGCGACTGTTTTTTCAGGATCGAAAGTTGTATGAAATAGCAGCTTCGGCAGCAACCGAACGCTGGCAGGCAGTACTTGCCTATGAGCAGCGAATACAAAAGTTATTACGGGATATATTGCAAGAGGGCCGTCAGTCCGGCGACTTCGAACGTAAAACCCCACTGGATGAAGCAGTGATGTCGATCTACCTGGTGATGCGCCCCTACATTAATCCTCTGCTGCTACAACACAGTTTTGACTACGCCGAGGAAGCACCCGCCCAGCTCTCAAGCCTGGTATTACGCAGTCTGTCGCCATAATATTTTTATTGTGACCATTGACTGATTTGGTCACTAGAATAATAATTAAGGCCTGTTTTCACTCCTGCTGAAAGGCCTTGTATGTTTTTGCGCTCTCTCACCACTTCCACAGTCATCATCTTTCTGGCTTTTGTTTTAGTTGCGTGCGATGAAAAAGCACCGGCTGACCCTCGCATTCTGGCGCCGTTGGTTCGAACGGCTCTGGTACAGGATTCAACTCTGGCAAACCGGTCATTTACCGGAACCGTCGCCGCCAGAGTGGAAAGTGACCTGGGCTTCAGGGTTTCCGGCAAAGTATTGGAACGTTCGGTAGACGCCGGACAAACAGTGAAACGCGGGCAAGTACTCATGCGGATTGATCCCGCAGACTTGACTCTGGCAGCCGTTGCACAGGAAGAAGCCGTATCTGCCGCTCAAGCCAGAGCATTTCAAACCGCTGAAGACGAAATCCGGTATCGTGAGTTGCGCGGTACCGGCGCCATATCGGAATCCGCTTACGATCAGGCAAAAGCCGCTGC
>CAMLRJ010000184.1 GCA_946482345.1 uncultured Cellvibrio sp. | reverse complement strand
CTCAGGTTTCAAAAAGTGGCAGTCCATGCGGTGTTACCTAAAGGCACTATCAAGTCGATAGATGCAGCTTGATTAAAGACAATTTGCAGGTTTGGGCAGGCCTGCAATTTTGGCAGCTATTTTCGCCGGGCTTGGTGGAAATAGTTGCATCAAATAAATACTTTTACCTTTGTCTTCACCCAGATTTTTTCCTACGAATTTCACCAAAGGTCTCATTGCCGGTGATAGGTCAAATTGGTAATAAAATTCCCTTATCAAATTAATTATTTCCCAATGTGCATCTGTCAGGAAAATATTTTCCTGCTGTGCAATTTGTTCGGCAATTGTCGGTGTCCAATTGTTCAGGTTTTGCAAGAAGCCTTCAGCATCGACCTCAGGGAATTGATTCGTCATCATCAATACCAGCTTTGAACAAGTTTGCATTTAACAGTTAATTGCACGAAGCCCCGATAATTAATCGGTTTAACTCCTGCCAATAATTTATCCGTGATACCTCTGGCAATCAGATCACTTTCAAGTGCATAAAACTCTGTGCCTGCGGCGGATAATTTGTTGATGGCTGCAGCCAATGGTGAAGATGTTATAGCACCTAATACACCGTCATTAATTAATATGACTGCATCATTGCCTGAGCAGATATTAAGACCTGATTCCATGCTCAAGCTGTTAAAAGGAGATTTATTAATGATATGTAGAATAGCCATATTAAAAACTGAGTAATTGATCTTGCGAGATCATAAGATTGTTGATTTGAATATCATCAATCATTTCAAGCTGCTCAAGAATGAGATCGGATCTTGTAAGCCCGCGCTTTTTGAGTGAATCAGTGTGGCAATAAATTTTATCGATTCCGTATAGCTCCAGAGCTTGAAGAGATGACGCCATATTTTTTTGTGTAATTTGATTGGTGTTTTGTTGTTTGATCAATTGAAAAACGCCGTCATCCATAAACAACAAACTCAATTCCTGATCGTAAGCGCTGGCAGCCAGAATAGCGTCCAATGCTTCGCGTGCGTGACTATTCCCATAAGGTGCTTGTCGGGTGATAAATAAAATTTTTTTCATATCATGTTCCAAACGTAATTATTCTGTCTGAAACTACGGTTGCTTCCAGCAATTGCCCCAGGCCGCTGATTTCGAAATGCTCCATTAAATTAGCTGCCGGTTTTGCATAACGTTCAGCCTCTTGCTGATTCAGTAAACCCCGTCGTAAAGCAGCGGCAATGCATACAACCAGATCAATTTTTTCTTTTGCGGCAAGTTGTTTCCATTCGTTGGGCAAATCCCTTTCGTCCCGGGGCGGAGCGCTCAGTGATGTAGCGTTATGAACACCATCACCATAAAAAAATACTCTATGAATTTTATGGCCTTCATCCAAAACTGCTTTGGCAAATTCAAAAGCCGTGTCGCTGGATTGATTTGAGTAGGGCGCTGCAAGTACAACCAATGAAAACAACATAGAGATTACCGAAAAAAATTAAGGCTCCCGAAGGAGCCTTTTTGTTTAGCTAACCAAAAAATCAGTCATCACTTGCCAAACCCAAAAGGTGTAACAGGCTGGTAAACAAATTAACGATAGAAAGATAAAGGTTTGTTGTTGCGATGAGATAATTGGTTTCGCCGTTATGGATAATCTCACTTGTTTGATAAAGAATCAGACAAGACATCAACAAAATAACAGCAACTGAAAGAACCAGATGCAATGTTGAAAAATAGTATCCAAAAAGTGAAGCACCAACTAAAAACAACGACACAACCAACAGCAACATGCATCCAACAGCCAAAAAGCCACCCATGAAGCTGAAGTTCTTGCGAGTTGTTAATACATAAGCAGAAAGACCAGCAAAGATTAATGCGGTACCACCAAGAGCTTGCATGATAATTTGCCCGCCGTTACTGAGTCCCAAATAACGATTGAGCATAGGGCCCAAGCTGGCTCCAATAAGACCTGTGAACGCGAAAACAACCCATATACCAGTAGAGGAATTAGCTGTGCGTGGCAGCACAAACCAGATAAGTGCCAAAGCTGACAGGCTCATGACCAAACCAACCATGGAGCTGATACCCATAACCATAGATGCAGTAGCGGTCAGGGTACTAAACGCCAGAGTCATGGATAACAACATGTAAGTGTTTCGCAACACTTTGCTGGTTGCCACGCTGTCCAGCGTCGATGAAGGGGTCTTGTAAATGTCTTGCATAATTGCCTCCTGATTAATTGTCGAACCGATAATACAAATCAATCCACTAATTGCCAAGTCCTTAATCAACAAACAGACCTATTGTCTTGACACTATTTTTATAAAAAAGTTTAGTAAAAAAACAAGCAATAAAAAAGGGCCTTAAGGCCCTTGATATTGGCGGAGGGGCAGGGATTCGAACCCTGGGTAGGCTCGCACCTACGCCGGTTTTCAAGACCGGTGCATTCAACCACTCTGCCACCCCTCCGAGTGGGGCGAATTATACAGTGCTTTTTCTGATGGGCAAGCTTCATATAACTTTTTTTAATATTTTTTATTAGCAGTTAAAGGAGGTGCGATTTGTTTTGCAATTCATTTGAGTTAAAAATAATCATGAGTGAGATGATGAATAAAAAAGCCGAATCTTTTGATTCGGCTTTTTTGGTTGTTCATTATTCTGACTGGCTCACTTTTGATGTGCGGGGATCATTTTTCGGCCTTTGAATTCTTCGCGGATTGTGTGCGACTAAAGGAGGCAGTTGAGTATCCAGAGGGTGTGCTGCAATCACTTCCAGTTTTTCAGTCAGAATTTGAATCTGGCCAACGGGTTTGGGCGCCAATCGTGGGTCATTGCCTGCACGGGTTGTTACAAGCGGCTCTATTACTGCTTCAGGAATGGCGATTTCTTGAGCCTTGGCGTCCGGTTGTTTTTCTGCATCTATTTGACTTTCATCATGAGAAGTAACAGGTTCCAACACTTCTTCTACAGTCTGCAAATTGCGCAAATCTTCATGGGATGTTGATTCAATAACATAATCTTCATTTTGCGCTTTTGCTGTTGCGATTTTTTCAGGAATAGGTTGAACAAGTGTCGAAGAGTAGTCTTGCGGTTCCTGTTTGGTTTTTGATGTTTCCCGTTCATGCTCGGCAATTGCCGCTGCAATTTCCTGAGCTAAACGTGCGGATTCACTGAGCTCTTGCACTGGTGCAGGTTGAGCCGGAGCGGACACAGCAGTGGATGATACTGCTGACACAGCGGGTGCAACAGCTTCATCTGCAGCGGAATCCTGTTCGAACATATCATCAACATTTCGTTTATCACGACGGCGTTGTTGAGTGCGGTTGCGACGTCCCGCCGGGCGACGATTGGGGCGGTTGTCATTCGCATTTTCAGAATCCTGATCAGCTAATGCTTCCGGATCCTGAACTTTTTCTTCTTTGGTCACAACAGGACGCTCTTCGCGCGGACGTTCTTCACGTTGTTGACGCTGTTGACGATGTTTGTGTCCACGTTGTTCCTCGCCGGTATTATTTTCCTGACGATTATTGCGTTGCTGGCGTGAATCCTGATCTTTGGTTTTTTCGTCGCGTTTTGACTCAACAGGTTTTTCAAGATTATCACGTAACTCTTCGCGTTTATGATCCTTGTCCCGGCGATTGTTGCGCGAATCCCGGCGATTGCGATTTTGTCCGCGGCGATTGTCACGATTGTCCCGCTTGGATTTTTTCTCAACTTCTTTTTCGCCACTGAACATTGAACCTAAAGCCGACAATAAACGGCTGAGAATACCCGGTTTTTTAGCAGGTTCAGGAGCAGGTTGGCTGGGTGCGCTTAACTGCACCAGTGGTTTCGGGAAGTTAACCGGTTTGTTATTAATTTCGCTGCCATCATCTTCTTTCTGCTCATCATGATGATGAGGAATAATTTTGTAACTGGTTTCCAGCGTGCCTTCATCATCATCACGCAAGCGTTGAACTTCAAAATGCGGCGTTTGCAATTCAGCGTTGGGGACAATTACAACACGTGTATTGTTTCGTGCTTCAATGCTGGAAATGGTTTTGCGTTTTTCATTTAACAAATAAGTGGCGACTGATACCGGACAAATTGCACGAATTTCAGCGCTACGATCTTTTTGTGCCTCGTCTTCAACCAGGCGTAAAATTGATAAAGCCAGTGAGCGAGTCGAGCGAATCGTACCTTGGCCTTCACAGCGTGGACATATTTTGCTGTGAGTTTCACCTAAAGATGGACGCAAACGTTGGCGTGACATTTCCAACAAACCAAATTTGGATATGCGGCCAATTTGTACGCGGGCGCGATCCATTTGCAATGCTTCGTGCACACGGTTTTCCACATCGCGCTGATTACGCGGTGATTGCATGTCAATAAAATCAATAACCACCAAACCGCCCATATCACGCAAGCGTAACTGACGAGCAATTTCATCGGCAGCTTCCAGATTTGTTTGACGTGCAGTTTCTTCAATGTCGCCGCCTTTGGTTGCACGTGAAGAGTTGATGTCGATAGAAACCAGAGCTTCAGTTGGATCAATCACAATCGATCCACCGGATGGCAATTTGACTTCGCGTTGGAAAGCGGTTTCGATTTGCGATTCGATTTGATAGCGATTAAAAAGAGGAATGTCGTCTTGATAAAGTTTCACTTTGCTGCGGTAATTCGGCATAACCTGACGAACGAATTCTGCTGCAAGATCGTAGGCTTCTTTATTATCGACAATAACTTCACCGATATCCTGACGAAGATAATCGCGGATAGCACGAATAATAACGTTGCTTTCCTGAAACAAAAACTCAGGGGCACTGACGGTATTGGCCGCTTTTTCAATCGACTCCCAAAGTTGCAGCAGATAGTTTAAATCCCACTGTAACTCTTCAGCACTACGCCCAACGCCTGCGGTACGGATAATCACACCCATACCGTTGGGTACTTCAATTTCTCCCAGAGCATCTTTCAGGTCAGCTCTTTCTTCACCTTCAATGCGACGTGAAATGCCGCCAGCACGAGGGTTGTTAGGCATAAGAACAAGATAACGTCCCGCCAGGCTGATAAAAGTTGTTAGGGCAGCACCTTTGTTGCCACGCTCTTCTTTATCGACTTGAACTATGACTTCGGTGCCTTCTTTCAGTACATCTTTAATTTTGACACGACCATCGTATTCACCACCTTTGGTGAAGTATTGGCGAGAGATTTCTTTGAGCGGGAGGAAGCCGTGACGCTCAGCGCCGTAGTCAACAAAGGCTGCTTCGAGGCTGGGTTCTATACGGGTGATTTTACCTTTGTAGATGTTGGATTTTTTCTGTTCGCGATTGCGATTTTCGATATCCAGGTCGTACAGCCATTGGCCGTCAACCAGTGCAACGCGCAGTTCTTCAGGCTGGGTTGCGTTAATAAGCATTCTTTTCATAAATAAACCTGTTGTTTCTAGCACCCTTGGATGCGTTGATAACACAGGCTTTGAAAAGCTCAGAAGCCAGACAAATTTTATGTATGCCAGATGGGGTAGGGTTTTATCCTGTTTAAATTCAGATCCCGATCTGTTTGTGGTCCTTTATACGTGTTGCCTGAGACAATCCTGTATCGGCCAAAACCAAAATTTGTTTCTCTCGTTTACTATTTGGTGGTTTTTCAGTCCATGCCCTGATTGCATGCAAGGGATATCAAACATTCGATAACGATTTTCTACCACAAAATAATTCTGATTTTTCAAAACACTGTTTATCAACAAGACCGGTATAGGTGCCGGTGTTGTTAAATCGCTCAGTTCTTGTTGAGCGGAGTTGTCAGTTAGTTAGTTCGATTTTTTGCCAAGGGCGTGTCGTCTTTTGGTGCCGTCTTACTCTCTGAGCAGGGCAAAAAACTCAAACTACCCTCAGCGGTATTTCCTGACCTGAATGCCTTTAATCTGCACTCAGTGGAAACCAGCCCTGAAAGGCACTCTGGAATATAGCAGCAATATAGAAGACGAGCAAATAATAAAAACAAGCTATAACAGCCACTTAGCGATACTTTTTAGTATGATGCGCAGCATGAAACATGAATCTGCATCCAAATCGTCAACAATATTACAGGTCTCTTTTGCATCCATAGATGCTGATCAGGCAGGGCAAAGGCTGGATAACTTCTTGATGGCGCGCCTTAAAGGTGTGCCCAAGTCCCGCATTTATAACGCTATTCGCAAAGGTGAGGTCAGGGTTAACAAAGGTCGGAGCAAGCCCGAGTACAAACTTGCAGCGGGCGATCAAATCCGGATTCCGCCGATTCGGGTTTCTGGCGAAAAAGAGGTAGCCAAGGCGAGTAATCAAATCCAAAAACTTCTGAATGATTCCATCCTTTATGAAGATGAGGGTCTACTGGTCATCAACAAACCCGCTGGATTGGCGGTACACGGCGGTAGCGGAATTAACCTGGGTTTGATCGAAACTTTACGCCAAATGCGTCCTGATGCTCGTTATCTGGAGTTGGTGCATCGATTGGATAGAGATACTTCCGGCTGCATCATGATCGCCAAAAAGCGAAGTTATCTGAGATTTTTGCAAGCGGCTCTGCGTGAAAAGTCCCAGCAGGAAATCTCAAAAGGCGATGTCAAAAAGGCCTATCAAGCTTTAGTGATTGGTCAGTGGCCGGATAATAAAAAGAAAATAGATGTTCCTCTGTTGAAAATGGAGCTCAATCAGGATGAGCGTATAGTCAAGGTTCATCCTGAAGGTAAATCCAGTCTGACCGAGTTTTCGGTTCTCTCGCGTTATCAAGGTTTTTCACTGATCGAGGCCAAGCCCATTACAGGGAGAACCCATCAAATTCGCGTTCATGCCCAGTATGCTGGCCATAGTTTGGTGGGTGATGAAAAATACGGTCATGATGAAACCAACTTGCGTATGCGTGAATTGGGATTTAAACGTTTGTTTTTGCATGCCTCAGCTTTATCTTTTTATTTGCCGAATTC
>CAMLRJ010000183.1 GCA_946482345.1 uncultured Cellvibrio sp. | reverse complement strand
AAATCTTTATCGAATGTGATTCAAAATCCCGTCCAACTCATCCAACGAGTTGTAATTGATTACCAGCTTACCTTTGCCCTTGGCGGAATGTTGGATTAATACCTCAGCCCCGAGGGTATCCGATAATTTATCCTGAAGTTGACGAATATCGGCAGAAGCTTTTACAGGCTCCTGAGCTTTGGTTTTTATTTTTTGTTCCTGATAAGACCTGACGAGCGTTTCGGTTTGACGAACGGATAAACCTTTGGCAACAATTTGTTTGGCGATATCGCGTTGCGCATCTGCATCGAGAGTTAACAACGCACGAGCGTGACCCATTTCTATATCGCCATGTTCGAGCAAGGTTTTGACATCATCACTCAGTGCAATCAAACGCAATAAATTAGTGACTGTTGTTCGCGATTTACCAACAGCTTGTGCAACTTCGGCGTGAGTTAATTCAAATTCATCTTGCAAGCGTTTAAGTGCCAGCGCTTCTTCCATGGGATTTAAATTTTCGCGCTGAATATTTTCAATCAACGCCATTGCAATCGCGGCTTCATCCGGTACATCGCGAATGACTGCCGGAATTTTATCGAGGCCCGCCAATTGTGTTGCTCGCCAACGGCGTTCACCGGCAATTATTTCATAACGATTTTCACCAATCGGGCGCACCACTATCGGTTGCATTACGCCCTGGACTTTAATCGATTCTGCTAATTCTTCCAGGGCTTCCGGATGCATATCACGGCGCGGCTGATATTTTCCACGTTGAATAATTTCCACGGGTAAATGCGCGAGTTTTCCATCTTTATATTCTGGTACCTGTTCAATGTCTTCATTCACTGACATTTGTGGTGCAGGTGAACTGATACCCAGACCCGCACTTAACAGCGCATCCAATCCTTTACCTAAACCTTTGTGTTTCTTCGCCATGATCTTATCCAAAATTTATTCTGTCAGTGGAGCCGGTGTTTTATGTTGCGCTTCATTGCGACGAATGATTTCCCCCGCAAGTGCCAGATAAGCAATAGCCCCTTTTGATTGTCGATCAAACGAAATCACCGGCATACCGAAACTGGGGGCTTCCGCCAAGCGCACATTACGCGGAATACAAGTGCGATAGAGACGATCAGCAAAATGCTGTTGTAATTGTACTGATACATCGTTAGTCAAACTGTTACGCGGATCATACATAGTGCGCAACAAACCTTCTATCTTCAACTCCGGATTTAACACTTGTTGTACTTGATTGATGGTATTCACCAACGCCGATAAACCTTCTAAAGCATAATATTCGCATTGCATGGCGATAATCACACCATTACATGCCGTTAATGCGTTTACAGTTAACATGTTTAATGATGGTGGGCAGTCAATCAAAATATAATCGTATTGATCGCGAATTTTATTTAATGCATTTTGCAGCCGACGCTCTTTATTTGCCAAAGAAAGCATTTCTACTTCAGCGGCAGTTAAGTCGCTATTTGCGGGTAGCACATGATATTTACCTGATTCAGAAACCACCAAACAATCTTGAATTGCTGCCTGATCGGTTAACACATCATAAATTGATTCTTCGACTTCATTTTTATTGATGCCACTACCCATAGTGGCATTGCCTTGTGGATCCAAATCCACCAACAACACACGTTTTTTAGTTGCCACCAAAGATGCCGCTAAATTGACACAAGTAGTGGTTTTACCTACTCCACCTTTTTGATTGGCAATGGCGTAAATTTTTGTCACGAAATTTTCCTTTACCACAAATGGTGGTGAGTAAAATGGTTATCGTAATTGCAACACTAATAAGTGACGTTCGCCTTCAGTTGCTGCAACACTTAATTTTATGGTTTCAAGCAAATCAATTTTATCTTTCACGGGATCGATTTCCTCTTGTGGAAATAAACCTTTCATAGCCAAAAAAATCCCTGTTGGTTTTAGTAGATGACCACATCCTTCTGTCATATCCTGCAAACTGGCAAATGCCCGACTAATCACTGCGTCAAATTTTTTATCGGGTTGAAATGTTTCAACCCGACGATTTTCTACATTGACATTATTTAATTTCAATAGTGTTTTAATGTGAAATAAAAACCGCATTTTTTTGCCGTTACTGTCCAGCAGAGTCCAGTTTATTTGCGGAAACATAATTGACAGCGGTATGCCGGGTAATCCGCCACCCGTGCCCACGTCGATGATAGATTCGAACTCAGGGCTTTGTCCAAGTTTTTTTGTTAGCTCTATCTTTTCCGTTAGCCAGGGAACAACACTTAGGCTATCCAACAAGTGGCGGCCAATCATTTGCTCCAGATCACGCACTGCTGACAGGTTATAGGCTTTATTCCATTTTTCAAATTCTGTGATGTAGTGCATTAACTGTTCAATTTGCATGGGTGTCAATTCGACACCCATTTCAGCTGCACCTTTAATCAACAATTGTTTTTGATCCAACACCATAAACTCTTTTTATTTAAACAACTTCAGATTTCAGCCGCTTTAACATACCCTGCTTTTTCAAATACATCAGCAGTTGTGAAATAGCTGCAGGAGTAATGCCCGATATTCCTTGAGCACGCGCTAAAGTTTGTGGTCGTGCTTGCGATAATTTTTGTTTCACTTCGTTGGATAAACCATCTACCAGAGAGAAATCAAAATTCTCTGGAATCAAGGTATTTTCGTAAACACGCAAACGATCAATTTCATCTTGTTGTCGATCAACATAACCGGAATATTTTGCATCAATTTCAATTTGCTCGGCTGCCAGCTCATCTGCAATCGCTTCGCCTTTCAAAGAGGCTACGTCTGCATAATTCAGTTCGGGGCGTTTTAATAAATCAAACAAAGAATATTCGCGAATAATTTTGGTATTGGTTTTTGTTTCAATTAATAACGCTTGCTCCGAGCCTGCTTGAATCCAGGTGGATTTTAATCTTTGCCTTTCTACTTCAATGGTATCGCGCTTGCGAGAATATAAATCCCATTGTTCATCACCAACAACACCCAGATTGCGGCCAATTTCAGTTAAGCGCAAATCCGCATTATCTTCGCGCAGTAATAAACGATATTCAGCGCGACTGGTAAACATGCGATAAGGTTCTTTGGTACCAAGGCGAATTAAATCATCCACCATTACACCAATATAAGATTCATCCCGACTTGGAACCCAGGCTTCTTTTTCTTGTGCACGCAATCCGGCATTAATTCCCGCCAACAAACCTTGCGCAGCCGCTTCTTCATATCCTGTGGTACCGTTTATTTGTCCAGCAAAAAATAATCCTTTGATCGCACAGGTTTCCAAACTGTGTTGCAATTCTTGCGGATTAAAATAATCGTATTCAATTGCATAACCCGGACGCAAAATATGCGCGTTTTCAAAACCTTTCATCGAACGCACAATCTGCAATTGCACATCAAACGGCAAGCTGGTGGAAATTCCGTTGGGATAAAGTTCGTGTGTAGTTAAACCTTCGGGTTCGATAAATACCTGATGCGAATTTTTATCAGCGAAGCGATGAATTTTATCTTCAATCGATGGACAGTAACGTGGGCCTATACCTTCAATCACACCAGAATACATTGGCGAACGATCTAAATTCGCGCGAATAATATCGTGTGTTTTTTCGTTGGTGTGTGTCATGTAACAACAAATTTGTTGCGGATGCATGGCACGATTACCACGCACTGACATCACCGGAACCGGTGTATCACCCCATTGTTCTTCGAGTCCTTCAAAATTTACAGTGCGCGCATCAATGCGCGGTGGTGTTCCGGTTTTTAAACGGCCAACCGGTAAATTTAATTCACGCAAACGTTTTGATAATGCAATCGCTGGTGGATCACCCGCGCGTCCACCAGAATAATTTTGCATGCCGATATGAATTAATCCACCCAAAAAAGTACCGGCGGTTAACACCACTTGATTGGCGTGAAAGCTGAGTCCCATTTGTGTAATCACACCACGAATCTCATTGCCTTCCAAAATCACATCATCAACCGCTTGTTGAAATATCCACAAATCAGGTTGGTTTTCCAAAATATGCCGCACAGCCGCTTTGTAGAGAATGCGATCCGCTTGCGCACGTGTTGCTCTCACTGCGGGACCTTTGCGTGCATTCAACACACGAAATTGTATTCCACCTTTGTCAGTGGCTAGTGCCATAGCACCGCCCATAGCATCAATTTCTTTGACTAGATGACTTTTGCCAATGCCGCCAATTGCAGGATTACAGGACATTTGCCCGAGAGTCTCAATGTTGTGCGATAACAACAAAGTTTTACAACCCATACGCGCTGCAGCCAAACAAGCTTCAGTTCCCGCATGGCCACCGCCAACAACAATCACATCAAATCGATCGGGAAATATCATTTGTCACAACCTCTGGGAAACGGCTTTGGAAAAAGGGCAGGCATTATAGAGCGAGTCATCGCTTTGCACAAAACTTGTACAGGACTTAAACAGCTGTTTTAAAAAAATTATTTTCACGCTGTTTTGGTAACAGCAAGGAAAAAAAGAATTAAATAATATTTTTTATGTTATTTAGGAAGGATTATGTTTATTAAAGCTTTTATAGCGTCATTTTTCTGTGTATAAGCCAATTAAATCCTTAAAAAACAATGCGTTAAAAGAATAATAAGCTGGTGTAAATACCTTGATTAACCTGAATGGATGCTGGGTTTAAGCTTTGTATAAAACAGCCAGTTATACATAAAAGTTAAAAATCCCGACTTATCCCCAATTCCATCGCCAGTTTATCTAATGCTATTACAAAGATTATTCCCAGAAACATGTTAATAAAATAAAAACCACTAAAAAACAGTCAGTTATAACGAATACCTCTCCTAAATTTGTGGATAAGCTGTGTAAACCTGTGGAAAAACATCAGAATAAGACGGTATAAACATTACTCTTGGGTTAATGTTTGGCTGACATATGAAAACTACATGAAAGCTGCACACAATCTTCAAGCTGGTTGACCTTACATCTGCCATTCTGTGATTGACTCAATTTAATTACTCACAGAAGGGTTGTTATGAATATTTACATCAAATGGTTTTTGGTAGTTTGGTTTAACACAATCCTGGGGTTTTTATTGGGATATAACGGTAAAGGTGAGTTGTATCTAACAGGTATGGTTTTGGGTGTTATGACCTGGTATTTCATTTATGTATTGGTGGATTATCTATTACGAGAATCGGGACGGGAGAAAGAAAGTCGGCGATTGTTTCTCAGTGCACTAATCAGAATTCCTCTGCAATTATGTTTTGTAATTGATGTTTATGCGGGTTTTGCAGCGGGTTTTACTCTGGAGTTTTTAGGTCTGAATATTCATCTTCATGCAGGTAACTTACTGGAATCCTATTTAATGACTGTTTTTACTGGGTTTTATTTGAGTTTGTTTTGTTGTGTGATTTTTTTAATTGTTACTTTTATTGGCAATAGCTTGGAATCTAGGAAACCAAATCATCATCAGAGTTTGTGATTTTTGAAGTGCATTTTATTTAAAGAGGATTTTTTATCATTTCCCAATACAAAAACTGCTAAAAATTCTTCCCAATAAATCATCCGGCGTAAATTCTCCGGTGATTTCACTTAAAGCGTTTTGTGCTTGTCGTAAATCTTCAGCGAGCAATTCACCTGCAGCATAGGTTTGTAATTGGATTTTGCCTTGTTGGATAAAATCATAAGCGCGTTGTAAAGCATCCAAATGGCGGCGACGGGCAGTGAAACCGGATTCGTTGGTTTGTTGAAAACCCATAATGGATTTTAGATAGCTTCGTAAATCATCAATGCCATGATGATGTTTGGCGCTAATATTGATATGTTCCTGCCCATTTTTTGTTTGTATTATTCCGGTATTTTCCTGGCTTAAATCGACCTTGTTGCGGATTAAAATAATTTTACTTTTATCAATTTTATTCACTGATTCAGGCCAGAGATGATCGATATCCGTTATAGAATTTTGATTGGCATCGACGACCAGTAGGATGCGATCAGCTTGTTCTATTTCTTGCCATGCGCGTTCTATACCGATTTGTTCAACCTGATCCGGACTTTCACGTAAACCAGCTGTATCAGCAATATGCAGAGGCATTCCATCAATATGAATATGTTCACGCAATACATCGCGTGTGGTACCGGCAATAGGTGTGACAATTGCAGAATCACGTCCACTTAAGGCATTTAACAAACTGGATTTACCCGCGTTCGGTTTCCCGGCAATGACCAAACGCATGCCGTCTCTAACGAGAGTACCTTGTTTGGCTTCCTGAAAAATTTTTGTGAGTTGGGTTTCGATATCGAGTAAATCTTTTTGGATTTTTCCATCGGTTAAAAAATCAATTTCTTCTTCAGGAAAATCAATTGCTGCTTCAACATAAATGCGCAATTGAATTAAAGCTTCAACCAATTCATGAATACGTTTGGAAAATACACCTTGTAATGAGTGCAATGCATTTCGTGCGGCTTGTTCAGTACTGGCATCAATTAAATCAGCAATAGCTTCTGCTTGTGTCAAATCAATTTTATCATTCAGGAAAGCGCGTTCAGAAAATTCGCCGGGTTTTGCTAATCTTGCTCCGAGTTTTAATACGGTATTTAACAGCATATCCAAAACGACAGGGCCACCATGACCTTGTAGTTCCAAAACATCTTCACCGGTAAATGAATGGGGATTGGGAAAAAATATTGCCAAGCCCTGATCAATAATTTGATTATCAGCAGAATAAAAATCGCAGTAATGCGCTTGTCTGGGTTTGAGAGAGTTTTTTACGATGGATTGTGCAATGGATAAAACATTTTTACCTGATACACGAATAATACCCACACCGCCACGGCCTGTTGCTGTGGCTATGGCGGCGATGGTATCAGTGTAAATCATCAGGCTTTGGCGTCCGCTTTTTCAATTTGTTTAGTAATAATTTGTTGCTGGATAATTTGCAATACGTTGTTGGTTAACCAATAAAGTACCAAG
>CAMLRJ010000182.1 GCA_946482345.1 uncultured Cellvibrio sp. | reverse complement strand
ACCAACCAAGGTATGAATTTGTAAATGGGTATATTGGCAAAGCGATTTGGCATCATCCGCAATTTGCATTACCAATTCCCTTGTGGGAGCAATAATTAATGCGCGCGCTTCACCCGCATAAGGTTTTTCTGTCAGCGGCGATTTCATCAGATAATCAATAATGGCAATTAAAAATGCAGCCGTTTTGCCTGTACCTGTTTGCGCTTTGCCTACCACATCACGCCCTTGTAACGCATAGGGTAAAGACCTGGCCTGAATCGGTGAGCAATATTGAAACCCGGCATCCGCAATTGCATGCATTAATTCGGAGGGTAAATCAAAATCGTGGAAGCGTGTTTTGCCTTCCATTGCTTCTACTTTGAATGAAGCGGAATTCCATGATTTATGCAGGTCTTCTGATTTTTTTTTGGCTGTCGTTTTGGTAGCAGAATGATTTTTTGTCTCGGCCTGATGGCCCTGTTGCGGTGGACGCTTGCCGGAATTTCTGGATTTGCTTTTACGATGGTCAGTATCTTGTGTTAAGGAATGTGAAGTTTTATGTGACTGGCCGGTTTTATTTTTCGCCGGAGCAGGCTCTTGCGTTTGCTGCGGCCTGTTTGACTCTTTTTTTCCGAGTAATTTATTTATAAACCTGACTATCAATCGCGCCACCCATGGTTGGTTTTTTCATTTGCGGCCAAGTATACAACATTACTCCGGCATTTATCTTACTAATCACAAATCCTGTTTTCCGATTTTGGTTAAATCACCTATAGTTCCTGATAACTTTGGAAAAATGATTAATGAGTCCTTATGCAGTCCATCATCCAGCAATTAATACAGCAACTTGATCAAATTCTGCTCGGAAAACATCATCAAATAAAACTGGCTTTATCCTGCGTACTGGCAGATGGCCACCTGCTGTTGGAGGATTTACCCGGAATGGGTAAAACAACTCTGGCACACGGATTGGCAAAAGTACTGGGGCTGGAGTTTCAACGGGTTCAATTCACCAGCGATCTGCTACCGGCCGACATACTGGGCGCAGCTATTTTCGACAGGGAAACCAGCCAATTCAGATTTCACACCGGCCCTATTTTCACCAACCTTTTATTAGCCGATGAAATTAATCGAACTTCTCCCAAAACACAAAGCGCGCTACTTGAAGCTATGGAAGAACGACAAGTCAGTATTGAAGGAAAAACCCGTGCACTGCCCTCACCTTTTTTTGTCATAGCAACACAAAATCCCTTTTCGCAAAGCGGGACTTTTCCTTTGCCCGAATCGCAACTGGATCGATTTTTAATGCGACTCTCTCTTGGATACCCTGATGCAACCGCTGAAAGACAGTTAATGGAAGGATTGGATCCAAGAGAAAGAATTAACCAACTGCAATCCATATTAAAACCCAATCAATTATCGCAATTACAATTGATGGCGAAACAGGTACTGGCAAGCCCGACCCTGTTGGATTATTTGCAACGTCTGGTCAACCTGACGCGACAGGACGAACGTTTTGGCCACGGCTTATCGCCCAGAGGAGCACTCGCTATTTTACGTGCCGCGAAAAGTTGGGCATTAATTCACGACAGACAATATTTGATTCCCGAGGATCTACAAGCCGTCATCCCTGCCGTTATTACACACAGATTGCGCGGTACAACAATCGATGCGCACAGCAATGAATTGGGAAAACTGTTGATAGAACAGGTCAAGGTGTTATGACACTGGCGCAGATTTATCGCAAACGCATGGATAAATGGCTGGATAAACGGGCACCACTTTCTGTCAGTCATAAATTGGCGCAACACAATTTGTATACTTTTCCCAACCTCACAGGTTTGGGTTTTGCACTCACCATTTTTATTATTTGGTTGCTGGGAACCAACTACCAAAATAATTTGATACTCGCGATTGCTTATCTTCTTGCCAGTGTTTTTGTGGTCGCCATCTGGCAGGCCTATAGCAATTTGGCAGGATTGGAAATAAAAGCGATCAGTACATCAAAAAGTTTTGCAGGTGATCCTGTTATATTTATTATTCAGGTAACAACACCTAACCCGGCCGGTTGTGAAAATCTGGAATTATCCTGGCCCGGTGGTAAAAAAATTATTATTGATTTAAATCCAAATACACCTGCACAAGTTGAAGTACCCTGCCCCAGTCATCATCGCGGTTTTTTATTTCCGGGACGCTTGCTCATTCACAGTCGTTATCCATTAGGCGTCATTCGATGCTGGACGCATATCAATCTGGACATGCAAGCATTGGTTTATCCAAAACCTCAAGCCGTAATGGAGCTGGAATCTTTAGCGGGTGATGAAGAATCCAATCACGCCTATCAAAAAAAAGGTGGCGACGATCCTGGCACGTTACGCAATTATCAACCGGGTGATTCACTCAAACACATCGCATGGAAAGTGTATGCACGCGAAGCCGGTTTGCACACAAAAGAAAATGAACAATCAATGTCGGAAAAAAAATGGTTGAGCTGGTTTTCTTTATCGCTACCACAAGAACAACGATTAAGTGTTTTATGTTATTGGGCACTGCAATACGAACAATCAGGTACCGATTATGGATTGCATTTGCCTGAAAAAAAAATAATGCCCGCTTCAGGTCAAATACACTTGCATCAGGTATTGTCCGAATTGGCTACATTTGGTTTAACCCGGCGAGATAAATCAACGTGAATACACCTGATATATTATCCCGCCGGAAAATCGCCAATTTGTTAACCACACAAGCATTGGTGATCATGCCACTGCTACTGCATTTACCTTTATGGATAGGGATTTTATGGCTTCTAATTGCGCTTTGGAGATGGCAATCGCTGATCAGGCATTGGCACTCACCTGGCAGTCGCATCACCAACACAATTGCAATTGCCTGCGCTATTGGACTCTATATTAATTTTTCCGGGCGTGTGGGGATTGATGCCGCACTGGGTTTATTAGTCTGCACCTTCGTTTTAAAATTTTTTGAGATCCGCAATATTCGCGATGGACAGCTGATTATTTTTATTGGATTCCTGACAACTGCCACTCAATTTATTTTATCGCAAACCATAGCAGCCGCTTTTTACGCGCTGATTTGTTGCGGATTTTTAATCAACAGTTGGCAAGGCCTTTACTTGAATCGCACCCAATCATTTAAAACTCTTTTAAAAAGAAATGGAAAAGTATTGTTTCAATCCATTCCTATTATGCTGATTTTATTTTTAGTCATCCCAAGGTTTCCTCCACTGTGGGTTATGCCCACTAAAAAAACACCGACAACAGGTTTCAGTGAAGAATTATCACCCGGTGATTTAAGTCAATTAGTGCGGAATTATGAAGCAGCCTTTCGGGTTTCTTTTTTGTCCGGCAACCAACCACCAGCAAAAGATCTCTACTGGCGCGGACTTATTCTCGACAACTTTAATGGGCGAAGCTGGCGTGCTGAAAATAAAAGTCCACTCATAAAACCAAAAAAAAATTCGGCAACAACAGCACTTTTAGCTTATGAGATTATGCTGGAACCTCATGGGCATCAATGGTTATTCAGCCTTGATCGCCCCATACAAACCCGTAGCAATCAAACCAGTGTTGGCATAACACAACAGGGATTGGTTAAAAGTAATGAGCTGATTCGTGAGCGCGTGCAATATCAGGTGACATCAGATCCGCAATATCCAGCGCACAATGACTATTCCACTGCCGAACCTGAAAAAAACTTGCAATTACCGCTAAACAGTAATCCACAAACTTTGGCCATGGTTAAAACCTGGTTGCAACAAGAATTCACCACACAACAAATCATTAACGAAATGCAAAATAAAATTGCCGGAGAATTTCGTTATACATTACAACCACCCACCTTGGGACAAGACTCAGTAGATGAATTTTTATTTAAAACAAAACAGGGATTTTGTGAACATTTTGCCAGTAGCTTTGCATTTGTCATGCGCGCGGCCGGAATACCGGCACGAGTGATTGTGGGTTACCAGGGTGGCGCATGGAATGACATAGAAAATTATTTATTGGTGAGCCAGGCAGATGCTCATGCATGGGTAGAAGTGTGGGTCAATAATCGCTGGCAACGAATTGATCCCACTGCATTTGTAGCGCCCAATCGCGTTGAATCAGGTATAGATCAGGCACTAACGCAAGATGACCAGGTATTATTATCGCGCCGCTGGCAAAAATCTCCCTTGCTGTGGCAACTGCAAAAACGCTGGGACGCAACAGGCTATGCCTGGCAAAAATTCGTGTTAAATTACGACAATCAGTATCGGGAAGATCTTATCAATTCCATTTTGGGAAAATACGATCCCTGGCGTATTGGTCTGTTTGTTTTGGGGATTATGGCGATAATAATCCTTGCCTTCAGCCTGATTTTACGATTCAAATCCAGAAGGCCGTACCCGGAACAGGAAAAAGTTGTGACATTACTCGAAAAAAAATTAATAAAACGCGGTTACAATCGCCAACCTGGTGAAACCATGACTGCATTTTGCAATCGTGTTGCCAAGATGGAACCCCAGCTCCAACAACAATTGATGCTGATTAGTCAAGAAGTAGAAAAAAGCATTTACGCATCAAACGATTTGAATTTATATCAACTAAAAAAATTGATTCGTATTTTTAAAGCATGACGAATCTCCTATAACAGAGGTAGACAATGAAAATAATCAGTATCTTTCTTGCCGTCGCATTACTTTTACTGGGCGCTCACTATTCTGTGCTCTATCTGGATAATAAAACTCTGCAGAAACAACTCGATCAACAAAAAGCCGAGTTTGATGCACAACTGCAACACGAACGTGAAACTTACGAAAAGAAAATTGACAATCTGCAAGAGTTTATTGCATTCGGGCAAACGTCCAGACAAAACACCGGAACCAACACCAGCAATATTGTGACCAGCGCACCAACATCCGCCAAACTTAATAAGTTTGCTGAAATCCAGCAAGAAAACATGAAACGTACGCTGGACAAAAAATACAGTATGTTGATGTCTCGATTGGGGTTGTCAGGTCAAGCACAGGCCCGCCTTCAGGAATTGCTGTTGCAACGAGAGCAAATTCTGGGAGCAACCAGCGTAGGTTATTATTCCTCACAAGCAGAAACTGAAGAGGCAATTCGACGTCAACAGGAAAGTCTGGCTGAAATTGATTGGCAAATTGCACAATTACTGAATTCACCGGAAGACAAGAAAACTTACGAATTGTTGAAAGATTCTGCATACGAACAATATCAAATGAATAGTTTCTTTGACGAAATGCAAGGTGATGAGAAAGTCCCAACAGAAAAACGTGAAGCATTACTAATCAGCAAACTGGAACAAAAGCAGGAGTTAATGAATTACCTCGCAGGTGCTGGACAAGCAATAGAAAAAGCATCTGCCGACGAGAAAGCATTTCTTGTTGAAAAAGCCTACGAAACACTGCACGGCTACAAAGATAATTATTTAAATACTGCGCGTGCGACTTTAACCGAAAGCCAATACGATGTATTGCGGGAACAAGAACAAAAGCACTTTGAAGAAATCTGGTCCAGTTTAAAAGCAGGCTGGATGGTTGAGTAACGCATCAGGTAGTTAAATTGAAACCCTCTCCGAAGAGAGGGTACTGATTTTTTGCGGGCCGATTAAGTTAATTTAATTATTTAAAAATCAGAAAGCCGTTACATCAGACTTGCTAACATCGCAATATGCAGTATTCCAGTATTCGCCATACTTGGAAGAATCACTTCCTTTCTGAACGCCCTGGAATTCTTCACACACTTTTGGTGAACCTGATTTGTAACCTTTAATTTTCAGGTTACGAATTGTGGCTTTATCACCAAAGTTACGGTTCACACCAGCGATGCTACCGATAGTTCCATCGATTGTTACATTGTTGATAGTGACATAACGTGGGCCGCCATTGCTGGAACAGTTACCACATGAACGCCACAATTTTCCATTCACACCTTTAGCAGTAAAACCTCCGGTAATTTCAAAGGTACTGTTTTTGGAGTTGTGTTGGAAAATTTTATCGGGTTTTGAACCTGGGGAGTTACTGGTGTTGTTGTACGCAGATCCACCATAAACAGTGAACTTGGTACCACTGCTAATTAAAGAAGCAGCGTCTTCACAAATATCTTCCCACACTACGTTCTCTGCACGACAAGAACCGCTCGTACAGTGAACACCATCAGCACCACCACTGGCAGCAATACGAACATTTTTAATTGTCGCATTCTTCAGGGTAATAACCGGTGGTTGACCTTCAGCGTCGCCAGGGCAAGACAGACCGATTGTCTTGCCACCACAGTCAACGGTTGTGTTCTCAAGAGTCGCACCCGCTTTACAAGCTGAACTTGAACCAGTGCTGGTTGAAGTTGACGAACTTGAACTGCTTGTTTTACTAGAACTGGAGCTGGTTGTGCTAGTAGAACTTGAGGTTGTTCCGCTACCGCTTGTCGGAATTGAACACTCTTTAACAGATTTTGCAGGGTTCGGATCAGAACCAAAAGTAGCTACAGAACAAGTAAATGAACCATTCAAAACTTTGTATACAAACTTGTCATCCGCACCAAAAGCAACGTTAGTCGATTTTGATACAGAGCAGCTTGCGCCAATTTTACAAATGGTTGTGTAGCCACTAGGACGATTGGCTGCCATCACACTGACTGACGCACCAACCAATAGACTTGTTAAAATTATTTTTTTGAGCATGGAAAAACTCCTGATTGCCAGTCGCAATACAGCAAGCAATTAACACCTGCCAGCGAAAAGCATAGTACTAAAGTTATGCCCACTAAAATCTAGCCGTATGACTATAACAGTTTAATTTTTATCGTAAATAGGAATTTATAGCTTGTATGCTTTTGTTCTCAAAAAATTATTTTTATATCGAGACCATTTTATTTTGGCAGTTTCAAATAATCACCGTACAAATAAAAAACCCTCTCATAGGAGAGGGTTTGAAAGACAATCAATCACGCGTGATTAA
>CAMLRJ010000181.1 GCA_946482345.1 uncultured Cellvibrio sp. | reverse complement strand
AAACAAAATGCAGCCATGAGCTCACAGCTTCAAAGTTTTCAAAATCCCTTGGCAGGAAATAACCCAGGGGCAGTTCAACTGCCCAGCGGAACAGGACGATCACACCACCCGCCAATACCCCTGTGATCAACCCCAACAAGGTTAACAAGGGGAGAGAATCAATCGAGGCCATCTGGTCGCGAATAAATTCAGTGTGGCGATTCAGTCGGGTGCTGATGCTTTTGGGTGAGGGTTCGGAAGACACTCGGAATTACCTGTTTTATAGGCTGCAGTAAAAGAGGCAGCTTTTACTTTCGATTTATGGTCAAGGCTTTTATGATAGCCCTCTTTCGTTGACTCAGGCGCTTACCATACCCAGAGTCTATCCTTGACGCAAACTTGAATATTGATGGAGGTTTGGTGTGATCAAAGCAGGTATCGTTGGTGCGACAGGTTACACAGGCGTGGAATTGTTACGTTTGTTGGCTAATCATCCCCATGTTGAAGTGAGTGTGATTACTTCACGCGCCGAAGCCGGAATTAAAGTTGCTGATATTTATCCTAACCTGCGTGGTCATATTGATCTGGCGTTTGTTGAACCGGATGTTGGGCAGTTATCGGAATTGGATGTGGTTTTTTTCGCAACTCCGCACGGCGTAGCGCAAAGCATGATGCCCGCTTTGATGAAAACCAACACTCGTATTATCGATCTTTCAGCCGACTTCAGAATTCGCGATGTGCCTTTATGGGAGAAGTGGTATCACCAACCACACGCAGCACCGGATCTGGTTGCGCAAGCGGTTTATGGCTTGCCTGAAGTGAATCGTGCGGCCATTAAAAATGCCAAATTAATTGCATGCCCCGGTTGTTATCCCACTGCAACTCAATTGGGTTTTATTCCTTTGCTGGAAAATAATCTGGTTGATCCTGCACGTCTGATTGCCAATGCTGCCAGTGGCGCCAGCGGAGCGGGGCGTCAGGCAAAAATTGATAATTTGTTGATGGAAATCAGCGATAGTTTTAAAGCTTATGGCGTTGCCGGGCACAGGCATTTGCCGGAAATTGAACAGGGTTTGCGTGACGTACAACCCAAAGGTGCAGCGCCGATCAATTTAACCTTTGTACCTCATTTGTTGCCGATTATTCGCGGCATACACGCCACACTTTATGCCAATTTGCTGGACGCAAATTCAGTTCCTGATTTGCAATCACTCTATGAAAAACGTTATGCAAACGAACCTTTTGTGGATGTATTGCCAGCCGGAGAATTACCGCAAACACGCAGTGTAAAAGGCTCAAATGTTTGTCGTATTTCAGTATTGCGTCCGCAATCGCGCGACACGGTTGTGGTATTGTCGGTCATCGATAATCTCACCAAAGGCGCATCGGGGCAGGCAGTGCAAAATATGAATATTATGTTTGGTTTTGATGAAAAGGCCGGGCTGGATATTGTTGCGCTTTTGCCATAAATCTCATGCTATAGATTTTACGAAATTGAAAAAACATAACAAGACAGGGTTATAACAATGCAAAACGTCAAGCCTACAACCGTACATCGCATGAAAGTCGTTCCCCATCGCCCGATTAAAACCATGATAAACAGGGCGATGATTCTATTGTTGATCCTCGCAATTGTATTGGCAGTTCGGCAATACACAATTTTTGATGAGAGAAAAACTTTGTTGTCACCTGAACAAGCTACTGAGCTGCGCGCAGAAATGGAGGGGCTGAGAACAGCGAATCAAGCATTTCAGGAACAACTGACACATTATCAGGTGACGGCTGATGTTGATCATCAGGCAACAGAATCCGTGCGTAAACAAGTATTGCAGCAGCAAGAAAAAATAGGCGAACTTGAGCGCAGTATTGCTGTTTATCGAATGATGTTGGCGCGTGATTACCGCAATCCCAAAGGCATTAATATTGGCGCATTTTCCGTTGCGCCCAGTGAACAAGAAAATTTATTTCATCTAAAATTGGCAATACAAAAATTGTCAGAAGGAGAGGATGATTTTGAAGGAGAGTTGCGTTGGTTAATTGTTGGGCGTGAAGAGGGTAAAGAGAAAAAATATCCTTTACATCAAGTGGCAGTAATCAAGGAGAATGAGCCTGCGCTCACAGAAATTATTCCATTGAGCTTTAAAATTTTCCAAAATATTGAGGTGGATGTTGCGCTCCCTCAAGGATTTGTTCCAAATCGTATCGAACTGCAAGTGACCTCGCCCAAACGCGATGCCACACGCGTCGATGGTCAAGTGGAATGGCCCAAGGCTCCACCTACATCAACTTCCAATACATAGGCAAAAAAATGGCATTTTCAAATACTCACACATTGATTTCACGTACAACTCATATCAAAGGCGATGTATCTTTTTCCGGTGAATTGCAGTTGGAAGGTAAGGTGATTGGTAATCTCTTTGCTGATGGTGAAAAAGATGCTCGCCTGGTGATTGCGGATACCGGCGTAGTTGAGGGCGATATTCGTGTCCCGGTGGTGATAGTGAATGGCACAGTGACGGGTAATGTCTACTCCAGTAAGCAATTGGAAATGGCAGCCAAGGGCGTGGTAAAAGGTTCGGTTCATTATCATTCCATCCAGATGGTAAAAGGTGCGCAGGTGAATGGCAGTATGGTTAGCACCCAGACAGATACCAAATCAGTTGATCTTGGCAGTAAGAAAAAGCTCGCTGAACCGGTTCCTGGCTGATTTAATAGTTGACTGTTTTACTCAGGCTTGAAGATAATTCTTGCAAGTCGATTAGGTTGCCGGAGTTTTCATGGTTGGTGGTGCTGAAGTTTATATTCCCCAGGTTATGCAGGTCACAGACTCTGCAGTGGCCAAAGTGCGCAGTTTGATTGAGGAAGAAGATAACCCGGATTTAAAACTGCGTGTGTATGTCACAGGCGGCGGTTGTTCCGGGTTCCAATACGGCTTCACATTTGACGAAGCCCTGGCTGAAGATGATTCAGTTGTCGAAAAAGACGGGATTAAAGTGGTTGTCGATGCTATGAGCTATCCCTATTTGGTTGGCGCTCGTGTTGATTACGAAGAAGGTTTGCAGGGTTCAAAATTTGTGGTGCAAAACCCGAATGCATCCAGCACCTGTGGTTGCGGATCTTCATTCTCGATTTAACTTCCGAAGTAAATTGCCCCTAAAACACTGGTGCTTTTGGCCCCTGTGACTGCGCAGATATTTCCGGTTTTGTTGTGCATGCGTTGGTGAGCTAACCAGGCAAATGCCATAGCCTCTACCCATTGGGGTTCAATGCCTAATGTTGCAGTTGAGGCTAGTGTGTCGGGTGTGAGTAAATCCTGTAATCGCTGCATTAATAATTGGTTAAAAGCCCCGCCACCACAAACAAAAATTTGTTTGCGATTTGAACTTAATTTTTGAATAGAATCGACGATAGTTTTTGCTGTGAGTTCGAGTAAGGTTCTCTGAACATCCACCGCTGAAATCGCAGGCTGAAATTCTTCCAGATGTTTCCCCAGCCAGCGCAAATTAAACATTTCTCTTCCGGTGCTTTTGGGTGGGACCTGTTGGAAAAAATCCTCGGTCAATAATAAATTCAATAGTGATGTGTTTAATTTTCCTTGTGCGGCCCATGCACCATTGCAATCAAATTTCTGTTGTAAAGTTTGATGAATCCAGGCATCCAATAACACATTTCCCGGCCCTGTATCGAAGCCCATAATTGATCTTTCTCCGGTTTTGGGCAACCAGGTAATATTTGCCATCCCACCAATATTCACCACAACCCGGTCACTGGTTTCGGATGAAAAAACTGCTTGATGAAATCCGGGAACCAGCGGTGCTCCTTGTCCTCCTGTAGCCATATCCCTCCGACGAAAATCAGCGACGGTGGTAATACCTGTTCGTGCCGCAATAATATTAGGATCGCCAATTTGTAAGCTGAACGGGTATTTCCCCGAAGGTCTGTGTCTGACTGTTTGACCGTGGCTGCCGATAGCAGCTATCTGCTGAGCGGGGATTTGGGTTTTATTCAAAAGTTCCAGTACGGCATCGGCAAAAGCATGCCCCAGTTTTTGATCCAACTCGCCTAAATGGTCAATAGAAGCATTTTGAGAAGGGTCTGCAAGGAAATGAATATCTCGTTGCAGTTCACTTGGGATGGTTTTGGAATGGCAAGATAAGAGACTGATTCGGGGATGAGTGTTGATCAGCGTCAGGTCAATTGCATCAGCACTGGTGCCTGACATTATGCCAATGTAATAAGGAGATTCAGGGTTCATCTGTCAGTGAACCGGGGATTGGGTGTCCGTCATAGCCAGTTGCGATGCGCCCAGTTGGTTTAGTTTGGCCAAAAGAGGCCCGGTGGTCGCAGTGAACAGAGCCATTTCACTTTGTGCTATACCTGTTGATTTGGGTAATGGAACAGTCACCGGATTTCTGACCTGGCCATTCATGTGAAATTCGTAATGTAGATGCGGCCCGGAAGCCAAACCGGTTGATCCCACATAACCTATCACATCACCCTGACTGACCTTGCTGCCAACCCTCATCCCTTTTGCGAAACCATTCATATGCCCATAAAGCGTTTGTATGCCTTGTCCATGTTGCACCACAATGCAATTTCCGTATCCGCCCTTTCTACCGGCAAAAGAAATTTTTCCATTACCGGTCGCACGAATCGGAGTGCCGCGTGCTGCGGCATAATCGGTTCCTTTGTGGGCACGGATAATATGTAAAACAGGATGTTTTCGACTCAAGCTGAAGTGGGAACTGATGCGGGCAAACTCAATAGGTGAACGCAAAAAAGCTTTATGCATGCCTTTGCCATCGGGAGTGTAGTAATTGGTGCTACCTTCTTTGTCGGTGTAACGCACAGCTTTATATGTTTTCCCGGCATTAGTGAACTCGGCAGCCAGAATCTTTCCGGTACCAATCATTTTGTCTTCAAGATATAGCTCTTCATACATGACTTTAAAGGAATCACCTTTTTGGATATCCAAAGCAAAGTCTATGTCCCAACCAAAAATATTGGCCAGATCCATCGTTAAACTATTAGGAATTCCTGCTCTTTTTCCTGCCATAAATAATGAGCTGGTGATGGAAGCCTGATGGAACGTAAGCCTTGTGTCAGGTTTTAAACTCAATTTCTCGGTCAGAAAAGTTTTACCTTCTGTGCGGGTGAAATTGAGGCTATCCAACTGGTTGATGGAATATTTAAGGCCTTGTAATTTTCCTTCCTCAACCAGAAAAGATAGTGTTTGTCCTGGTCGAATGCGTCGTAAATCTTTGGCTTCAGGTGCATTGCTGGTCAACTCGTAAATATCTTTATCATTGAGACCTGCGCGGCGAAACAGGATTGATAGATTGTCGCCCGTTTGTATTTGATATTCTTTCCACTGGGGGCCTGCTGGTATTGCGGGTTCTGCTTGGTGTTCGATGATTTGCGTTTCTACATCCTGGCGTATTTCGGGCAGTATCTCTGTTTGGGTAAGAAGCTCGGTTTGTGTGGGTATCTGGATAGGCTTGGGTGCTACAGCTTCATCAGGCATCAGGAAAGTGACAGCCAGAAGCAAAATAACCAGAAAAACCGAGGCAATTAAATGACGGCGGGGCATGGATGTCAGAACAAACGCACGCAAACTACTGTAAGGATGACCCTTTTTCGGCATTATTGACCACACAATCATTATTTATTGGTAAAAGATAAAAGGCATTTATAGCAGAAAATCAACGAGTTAACAGCCCAAACTTAAACAAACTCTTAAGTTAATCTGGTTGCCGCTTGAAAACGATGGGTTTTGAGGTATCTTTGCCGCCTTTTGTTCCCGACTGAAACAACTTTTTTGCTTGAGGCAATCTATGTCCGCAACAGATAAACAATTTCTCGATGAATTGGAATCGAGGGGGTTGATTGCGCAAACCACAGGTGGTGATGCGTTGGCTCAACACCTGGCTTCTGGTTCGCGCACCCTCTATTGCGGCTTCGATCCCACGGCGGATAGTCTGCATATCGGTAGTCTGGTTCCTCTCTTGATGTTGAGACGCTTTCAGCTGGCAGGTCATAAGCCAATAGCACTTGTAGGCGGTGCCACAGGATTGATTGGTGATCCTAGTTTTAAAGCTCAGGAACGAAAGCTTAATACACCGGATGTGGTTGCCAACTGGGTTGATAAACTCAGGAGTCAGGTCAGTCGGTTTATTGATTTTAATTCCGGTGAAAACTCAGCCGAGGTTGTTAACAATCTGGATTGGGTTGGCGATATGAATGTGCTCGATTTTTTGCGTAATGTGGGCAAGCATTTTTCTGTCAACAATATGATCAACAAGGAATCCGTCAAACAGCGCATTGAGCGTGAAGGCGAAGGAATTTCGTTCACTGAGTTTACTTATATGTTGTTGCAGTCTTACGATTTTGCAGAGTTGTATCAGCGCAATAATTGCACGCTGCAAATCGGTGGCAGTGATCAATGGGGAAATATCACGGGCGGTATAGATTTGTCTCGCCGTATGCATGGCGGCCAAGTGTTTGGTTTGACTATGCCTTTGGTCACCAAAGCTGATGGGACTAAATTCGGCAAAACAGAATCGGGAACTGTTTGGCTTGATGCTGCTAAAACATCGCCTTATGCGTTCTATCAATTCTGGCTTGCTACGGCCGATGCTGATGTTTATAAATTCCTGCGTTATTTTACGTTTTTGTCAGTTGAAAAAATCGCTGAAATTGAAGAGCAGGACAAATCGTCTCAATCCAGGCCGCAGGCACAATTGGTTCTTGCGGAGGAAATGACGCGATTGGTTCATGGTGATGCTGGTTTGATTGCGGCGCAGCGAATCACTGAAGCTTTGTTCGATGGCAATACGTCTGATTTAACGGAATCAGATTATTTGCAATTGCAGCAAGATGGTCTGCCTTCCTCAAAATTGGTTATTGCGGACGTGTCATCTGTTCCTTTAACACAGTTGTTGGTTGATGCAGGTATGGCTGAGTCGGGTAAGCAAATAAAGGATGCTTTGATGCGCAATGCTATTT
>CAMLRJ010000180.1 GCA_946482345.1 uncultured Cellvibrio sp. | reverse complement strand
CTCTTACGCTGACAGCTCCGGTTGTGATGAATACTGCGCTTGAAAAATCATTACCGCTTGAGTTTAACTCTACAGTTTGAGAGCCTGCATTGAATCTGGCTTCGCCTCCAACAGTAACATCTCCTACACTTCTAATGCCGCCCGATGCCGTCAGTGTCAGTGCGTCTGTAATGCTCGAATCATCAAGCTCAAAAACTTCACCGCTACCATCTATCAAGGTGACGGCACCTGCCGACTCTACGCTGACAGCCTCACCAAAGTGATTATTGACGTTGCTCAACGTAATGTTGGCAACACCAGAATTCAGAGTGGTGTTTCCATTAATCGTTAATTGCGCAGAGCCTTGGATTAGTCCACCACTAGTGATATCGAGATTACCGCAATAGCTACCTCCACAACTCTCCCCGGATTCCGTTATCAATCCACCCAAGGTGACGCTATCAGACATGTTCAGGGTGATGTGTCCACCTGTTGTACTGCTGTTATCAACAGTTTCTTTACCGTAATCGGTATTAATCAGGCCATCAGCGCTATCAAAGATTTTTCCTTCGGCTTCAAAATTGCCACCGGCAGTATATATGTCAGCATTAATATCAATAATTCCTGTACTTCCATCAGCAGTCCCTGCTGTCAGCTCTATATTCAACGTGTCGTAGTAAGATTGACCGCCCTGAGCGTCCGATGCATCGAAAATTCTTTGGTTAATTGTGATGTTGTTTCCGGCCGACAGGGATAATAAGGGGGCATCATTCTGATAGTTATCCGAGTGGCGAACAGAGCTATCGAAGTTAAATTCATGATCCAGAATAATATTGTTGCCCGCCTGGACTATCACATCGCTTGTGCTGCTGTTTGGATTCCCGGTAGCACTATCTGAACGAAGCTGTCCGAGCCTGGCATCCCCGGTTACCTCTATACTGATACTTCCATAACCACTATCAGAGAATGTATCTATAATTCCAAAGAGAGAACCGTCGAATGCGCTGTAAAAGTTTTCAGGAGCTACATCATCTCCTACTGTAAAGCTACCACCATTGGTTGTAATGCTACCGTATATCTGTACGTCACCGCCCGCACCAATGCTGTTAATGAGTACATCACCGCCGTTGGTATTTATAGATGGCGTAGTGAGGAGGCTACCGAGATTAAAATTTAGGCTAGTGGCAGTGAAGTTTCCGCCATTTGTGTCAATGACAGAGCCCCCAGAAATATTTATATCTCCACCAGCATCAAAAACTAGATTAAATTGATTGTTGTCCTCAGCTCTCAGGTCAAAGCCTTCGGTCTTGATATCTCGGTGTGCTATTAAACTCAAAGTTCTCAAGCCACTACCCGCATCAAAAACCATATCTGTGTCAAATATGATGTCTCCACCGACAACGCCATCAGCATCACCGGTCTGAATGGTCACACTGCCTGATTGCAGCGCAGTATTAATGCTACTCCAAGCTATCTCAGCATTGAGAGTTAATGATGTATAAGGCGAGGTATTGCTGACACCCGTGGAGTTAAGTCCTGAGACAATAGTTAAGTCATATGGGTCTATTAACCACTCCCCACCTACACCTGATACAGAAGATATATCTGGGACAGAAGTAATCGCAAAGCTCTTTAATCCTGATGTTTCAATAAAACCGCCATTACCCTCATAAATACCACCGTGAACAGAAAGGTGGCTGTGAATCCTTGCAGTATCACTGGCAAAGGTAATCAGTCGACCACCATCACCATTCAGCAAGCCATCCGCTGTAATACTCACATCACTATCTAAAAATATAAACTCAGCATTTCGAATTAGCGGATTAGCTCCCGTTCGGTCACCCCCGATCAGTACCTCACCGCCACCATTAGCACCCGATGCACTCACGCTGGACCGGTCAAAAATACCCACTTTATTGCCGAGGATTTTTACATCGCCACCTTTCCCTTGACCAATAGATTCAGCAGAAACAATCCCCTCATTTCTTATTTCAGTCTTATTTACGCCATGCAGCTCAATGCTGCCGCCATCGCCGTATTTTGAATCTGCTGTAACACTACCGTAATTAGTGACGTTTTCTCCTATAGCGACGATATGGCCAGCGCTATCCACTTCAGTTGAAACGTTAAGCTTTCCCGTATTAACTACATCGGCTCCGGCGCCGAGCGTAAAACTTCCGTCCTGATGCATAACCACACTTTTGGCTTCTCCTGCTCCGCCGGAGTTAACCGCCTGCGAGAAAATATCCTGGCTAACGCTTGCGGTTAGCAATATTCGACCACCTTCGGCATTAATCTCACCGCTGTTAACAATGGCAGCGTCTATACCCAATTCATCCTGCAGTATCGCCCTGCTGATTTTCACACCAACCATGCCATCAGGTTCGAAAGTCACCACCGCCTCTTTGCCCGCTGCCAGATTCACTGTGCCCAGCTTTGCTGATATCAACCCCTCGTTATTAACTTTTTGGCCAACTAAGGTGACGGAACCACCCGTGGCAGCATTAATAATACCGGCGTTAACGACTTTGCCTTCTGTGCCGTCAACCGCAGACAAGGTAAATTCCCCGTTCATAAAATCGTCGGGATTTATTTGTAATCCACTCGCAATAATGCCACCCACATTAATGCGGGAATTTTCACCAAAGAAGACACCATTGGGGTTAACCAGAATAATTTGCCCATTCGATTCGATTTGTCCGTGAATTTCAGATCCGGAATGACTGAGAATACGGTTCAATGCGATTGAAGAAGCCCCCGGCTGATGAAATTCAACTCGTTCGTTTGCACCCACATTAAAACTTTGCCAGTCGACTGCCATGCGATCTGTGTGTTGATCAATCCTTGTATTAAGGCCCGATTGATTAATATCACCTCGCCCCCCAACAATTTTTCCGCCTTCCGGCCCAGCTATCACTAGCGCTGATGCAACCAATTGCGACACTGCGGCAATTGCTAGATACAGAGATTTACGGTTTCTGAGTAAATTAGCAGGACAGGATTTATGGCTTTTCATAATGTCGTCTAGGTTAGTAAAATTGAGCTGATTAGAGTTGTAAAATTATCTTTTAATGAGTAAATAGGCTTTATTCTGTGAAACCTTACAAGCCCATACTTCGCGTCTTGCAACGAAATGACACACCATCGGCTGACGTTTCAAGAGGGTAATATCGATTAAATAAGCGTTGGGGAATGCGTTGGTGAAAAGCATAAAACCTCCTGCAGTAAGATATTTCCTTGAGGTAGAGCTACAAATAAACGATTTAAAGCTTCTATAGGGTTTCTCTGTTGCGAGCAGAATTTCTGCTCGCAACAAGGGTACAGTTTCTTCAGTAACCTATGGTGGCGACACAGCAGATTTCGACATCACAACTCGCTGGCCGCTCATCAGATCAATTGCCATCAATGCTTTACGCTCTTTATCCACAACCAGGCCGTAGGTCATGCCTTCTTCAACATATACAGACGTTGGATCAAGTAAGGTGTTTAAGGTATTGGGGGAATCAGCATCAGATAAAATGGTTCGTGCACCATTCTCAAGTGCCAATGAGAAAATAGCGTTTAAGCCACGGTCAACCATCAATGCGCGATCATTGGCTGCATCAATGGTGATTGACGTTAAGACATGGTCACCTGAGGCGGTGAAGAGATTGTCAGCATTCGGAATGGATGCTGTAGAAAAAGGTGTTCTCACACCAAGATTTTCCTCTGACAGATCAATAGCCATTATCAGTTTTTCGCCTATAGCAGTCGTTACCAGTGCTCGGTTACGAGCATTATCGATGGTTACTGCACCAACACTGGTTAATGGGTTTTCTCCATCTACAGGAAAGTTTGAATTCGACCAACTGACAACTTCATAATCTTTTGTTATAGGATCTAAGGCAACAAAAGCACCATTTGTGAATTCGCCAAGGAAAACGCGGTTGCTACTGGCATCAAATACAAGCTGTGATACATGTGGCGTGATATATTCACTAACCGCGTTACGCTCACCAGTATCAAGGTTGATAGATAAAATTGTTGGACCCGATGCTTCACGTGTATCAGCAGAGCTACCTACATACGCAACGTCGTTTTCACTGTCTACAGTGATACCAGCATAGTTAAAGTCAGTTCGCTCCAGCAACAACGGGAATTCATCTCCCTCTTTGTTTTCAGAGAGAATACTGCGCACTCCAGTCGCTAAATCCACTGTATATATAGCTCTCTCCTCAACATCAACCACCAACGCCCGATTACGCTCTGCATCCACCGTAACAGTTTGCGGATCAGAAAACTGAACCTGATCATCAGGGACTGTAATGTTTAAATCAGCCGAGTGGCGAACTGTTACGCTAGCCAAATTATCACCCTCGCTACCCACCGAATCCCGTGCCGTCACATTTAAGACATTTTCCACGCCTGGCTCTAACGTCACCTCCGCAACCCAGGTGGCAAAGCCGTCTTCACTTGTCGCCGGAAAGCCGCCGACTTCTACACTTTCCACCGCATTTAATTCATCACTCGCGGTACCGCGTACCAGAATCGTTGTTCCTTCGGTCAACGAAACGGCTGGAGGAAAAGTAATAGTTACAGACGGAGGGGTGTTATCGATGATTGTCGCAATAGAAAATTTTGCACTCACACCGCCGATAGTAAGAGTGGCCTCGGCAGTTTCGTTATTTGCTTCGGGAGCAACTAACTTAACGGTGACTGACTGATTATTGGTGATGGTGCCTTCTGCGCTGGTGTAGGCCGCGCTATTGATCGAATATTCGCCACCCACAATACTGATTGGTGTGGCTCTATTTATGCCATTAATGGTGACCGCCTCGGAGATCACCTCTTCCCCCGGCTCCACGTCCTGCTCCGCAGGGATAGTAAAGGCATTTGGCGTTGTATCCGGCGGTGCAATCGGCGGCTCTTTGCCCCCGCCCCCACCGCTTCCGCCACACGCGGTCAATGCCGCAATAATTCCTATGAAAAAAGTCTGTTTGATCCATGATTGCGGGCTTTGAACAATCGTCATGACGAGTAATACTCCTGTAACAAAACGTGAATTTTTGCGACAGCCTTGAGACCGGGCGGTTTCAGGGCAAACGGCGCAAAGTATGACAGAGGTCACATAAAGGGAGTGTGATGGTGTTAAAAGATAGTGCGGAAGTTATAACCAAAATTAGCGAAGCGTCCCCTTTAACCAACCGCAAATTCTTGCTTTTACTGTCTTTGATGGGATGTAGTTGTTAAAAATTGTAAAAGGGGTTGGTTTCAACACGGGTTTTCAAAGAGAAGCAAGAATAGTGATATTAACTTTCATTGTTCTTGCCTTTCCCTGATCAAGCGGAATAGCACCTTCTCAAGTTTATCGTCAATTGAGTTTTTCTACAGGTAATGACAATACTTCATTGGAGGTTGTTGTTGAGCTGGTATCGATCGACTTACCAACATCTTTTGGATTGATTGGCCATTTCAGTTCCCCGAACTCCGTTGTGAGCGACATATCCGGGCAATAGGCTTTTACCTCTTTCCATTGTTCCTGCATATCAAGGCCAACTTCTAACCGAAAACTATTGATAATCGATTGCATTAAATTGATGATGGGCGTTTGGTCGTATCGCCTTTGATCTTCAGAGGTACCAGAAAATGAAATACTGATAAAACGATTGTGGGCCACAGGAAAGGCAATGTACTTTTCAATTTCACCGGTCTCGGAAAATATATCAAAAGAAGCGGCTTGGACGCTTTCAGAAAGAGGGATGATTTTCCAGTTTAATGGCCCGCGATGATAGGGTTTACGACCATACTTTTTATGCCCAAAATAAGAGCTCAAGAAATCCGCAATGGCCGATTCAAAAACACGCGGATGGAAGAAACTGGTTCCTTTAAAATCATCAAGGTGTGGTTGTCCCCAGAGCACCGCGCCCATATACAACCCACCATAATCCCCCGAGAACCAAGGTCCCACGAAATGCCACTGTCGCGAGTAAATAAGCGAAGCTTGCCAACGATTATTAGGCATTACATCACTATTTACAGATCTCAATTCATAACTTAATACATCGCGTTTTCCAGGCGAATAAGATCTGGAATGGCGATAGAAAGGCGCGAAACCATAGACTGCATTTGCCCAAGGCGCAGCAAAATGGAAACGACTGCCACCTATATACCATTGCTGCTCGCGTAATTGAGGAAAAAGGGGGCCATGCGGAACGACGTAATCCCTTACGTTTTCTCGAAACGACAATGCCAACGGGAAATAACGAAGCCAATTCAACATGCTTTCAAGCCTTATTTATTTTTGGGTTTTTCAAACCAGTTTTTAGCTGTTAGCCATAATAACTGTGCAGAGCCGGCCCCGCTGGTTATTGCTGCCGCAATGCCCAGACCACCAGATGTTGCAGGCAGAGTTGCGACAAACAATCCTGCTCCTACCAAACCTACCCCCAGCATTCCGCCTTTTGCCGTATCATTCGCATAATTGGCCCAAGTATAAGGGTCATCCTTACTCATTGCTCTTATAGCATTCGCCCTCATCATACTGGCGGACGCTCTTATCCCCCCGGCTTTTGAAAATTCAATAGGTAACTTCATACCAAGCTGTTGTGCAAAGCGCACCGCCTGAGCACTGCTTGTAGTGGGCTTGTATAACTTGGCCAAATGTTTGTCCAACTTTATATTCTGCCTCACGAGAATCTCCATGGACTGAGAGAGCACAGCTGAACCGCCGAAGGCAGCGAGCCAATAGACACCTTTTCTGCTCCGTGAGCTTTCCATAGCGTTTGCCAATAGATTGGCCGCACCGAATGATTGAGTATTTTTTGCGGACTCGTATGTCCGAAATCCACCTAAACTACCCACCTTACCTGGGTAAAAAATATCAAATGAACCGAGAGCTGCAGCATGCTCAGCTCCCATACTTTTCAATCTTGTTGATATGTCTGCCGCCGCAGTTGTTGGATTTTTATAATTTCCATCACAAATTACAACCACACGATTATCTTCAGCTGTGACTCTTCCATTACTACGATA
>CAMLRJ010000179.1 GCA_946482345.1 uncultured Cellvibrio sp. | reverse complement strand
GAAAAATCCTGGGCCATTCATATCACTATGGGGCCGGATTTATAATGTGGCGTAAGATCAAGAAAATATTTTTTTATTCTTTGGCTATCATCATTATTTTGATGGCCACATTGGTTGCCTTGATTGAAACCCAAACGGGTAGCCGTTTGGTTGTGCAATATCTTGCACGTAGTTTAGGTGTTGAATTAGGCAATGTTAGCGGTAATCTTCGCAAAGGCCTGGATATAGAGTGGATTCAATATCAAACTGAAAAAGAAAATATTTATGCAGGCAATGTCAGCTTTCGCTGGAATTCCATGGCATTGTTTTATACCGCGGTATCGATTGAATCTTTATCAATTGATCAATTAAAAATTCAATTGCCGGAAAGTCAGAATAATAACTCACAACCTTTTTCCAATTGGCCAAGCCTGGATTTGCCGCTGCGGATAGAGCTTAAAAAATTCCAATTACATAACATTGAATATTCTCAGGGAAGTTACCAGGATCAATGGCAAAGTTTTAGTGGATCACTCAGTTTGGGGACTTTTCATCTGCGTTATGCGCTACTCAAATTGATTCATGAAAAATACCAATTGGAATTACATGGACATTCGGATCTGGATTATCCCTATGCAACCTCTGCTAATTTGCAATGGCAATTTGATGCAGACACTCATTACTCCGGAAAAACCAAATTAACCGGCAGCATTAAAAAACTGGTCACGGAAACACAGATGCTGTCGCCTGTAAAAGCGACAGCCAATATTCTATTGCCGTTGGTGAATGCTAAAAAGGAATTGCAATCGCAACCTGAATTACAGGTTGATCTTGCAATAGAAAAAGAACATTTGCCTGAAGTTTGGTGGATTGCCGGAAAAGCGTCACCGATTCTGGATTTAAAAATGCAGGCGAAGGGAAACTGGCTGGATTATTCAGGCCAAATAACAGGCAATATGATGTTGGAAGGATATCCGGCAGTTGATGTGGTACTGAAAGCGAAAGGTAATTGGCAACAGATTACGATGGAATCTTTTGATGTTGCTGAATTGCGTACAGAAGAGATAGAAAAACCGATTTCCCGCTTGAGTGTTAATGGCAATCTGCAATGGAGCCCGGTGTTGAATTGGAATTTGCAAGCCAGCGCCAATTCTTTTGATATGGCTCTTTTGGTTGAGAATTGGCCGACTAATATCAACGCCAGTTTTCATTCGGAAGGTGAAAAAAAACCGGATCATTGGTTGTGGAAAATTGATGAGTTAAATGCAGAAGGAACAGTTCGTGATTTGGCATTTTCGATGCAGGGAAATTTACATCAAAATCAAAATGAATGGCGCAGCAATGGATTGCGAATGATTTGGGGCGCTAACCGTATTGATGTTAACGGTTATCTTGCGAATGAATCAAAAGTGGAGTGGAATCTGCGCGCTCCCATGTTGCATCAAATCGATAATGATATTTCCGGAAGCCTGATCACCAAAGGCAATATATCCGGATCATGGTCTCTGCCTGAAATTACGCTGGAAGCTACAGGCAGTGAACTTTCCTGGAAGCAGTTTTCGCTGGATCATTTACAAATGAATTTCACACCGATGGTGGATAACTCAGCGAATAAATCACCGGTTGGATTTACTGTACTCGACAATACCAATTCAATGAAGTCCGAGCTTGAGCAGCAAGTGATGAATCAGCACTACCGTATGGATCTGGTGGCGAAGAAGTTGCGGGTTGATCAGGAAAGTTTTAAATCTATAACGATTTCTGGTGAAGGCAGTTTGTTGGATCACAAATTGAGTGCCAGCATTCGTCATGATCGTTTGGGAAAATTGGATGTCGGCATGACTGGAAATTTGCTGGAAACAGAATGGGTCGGCCAATTACAATCAATGGCAATCAAAATTAAAAAAGTGCCTAAATGGTGGCTCAGCTCGCGACAAACTATAAAAATTAATCAGGATAAAATCGCAATACAACCTGTCTGTTTTACCACACGCAGTAACCAGACAGCGATTATTGATCAATCAACAGTAATTGCTGAAGATGCACCGGCAGGTGCTCCTTTTTTTACCAATGCGAGCCCAGTTAAAGTCAGAAATCCGCAATCGCAGAGTAATAATCCCTATCCGCATTCGGCAATTCAAATTTTACATGCCCCTGAACTTTGTATTGATCTTGATTGGCAACAAACAACAGGTCTGGCAATGAATATTGATGTGAATGCGGTTCCCTTGCGACAATTTTATTCACTCTTCAAGCCGGAAGTTTTTTTTGCGGGTGTTATGGATGGTTATATCCGCATTAAAAGCACCCGATTTGATTTGGCGTCAACCCAGGCGGATGTGCAATTGAAAACGGGTGATGCTGAATTGCGTTATCAATATGAAGGTGGTGCGACAGAAGTTTATCCCTGGCGTTCCGCCAGTATTTCTTCGCGAATTTATCAGGAAAATTTATATTCAGAATTAAAAATGGATTGGGCTGAATTTGGTTTTATTGGTATGGATAATCAATGGCAACTGGGAAGTGCGCAATCAATAAACGGCAAGTTGCAAGCTGAATTCCGCAATCTTGAACCATTGGAAACCTTGCTGCCATTTACGGATAACGTAAAAGGCCAGTTAAATGCCAATTTACAATGGCAGGGAAATTTAATTCAGCCACAAATTTCCGGTGCAATAAAATTGGAGCAGGCATCAGCCAGAATTCCAAAGTTGGGGGTATCACTGGATAAAATCGGGTTTGTTATTTCGGCTGATAATTCCAGTGAAATTAATATTGATGTGTTGGCAGAAGCGGGCAAAGGGCAATTAAATTTACAGGGAAAATTAACCAATCCATTGCAGCAGGATTGGTTGTTGTCGGCTGATTTAAATGGAAAAAATTTCCAGATTATTAATTTGCCCAGTATGACAGCACGTTTGAATCCGGCTATTAATTTAACAGCGAATGCGCAAGTGATTAAGCTCACAGGCGAAGCAGAAGTTCCGCAACTTACTGCCAACATAAAAACCTTGCCACAATCGGCAGTGCAGTTGTCGGATGATGTGGTGATTGTTGATGAAAAAACGGCAGAATTAAATCAATCAAAAACCGGCATTCCCCTGCGCGCCAATTTACGACTCAAGCTGGGTGATCAAGTAAAATTTGCAGGATTTGGTTTGGATAGCCAATTGACTGGCGATGTTAAATTAATAAAAGAACCTCTGCGTCCATGGCTCACTAATGGTTTTGTGGGTGTAAAAGAAGGAAGTTATCAAGCTTATGGGCAAACATTGACGATTGAACGCGGGCGATTAATTTTTCAGGGCGACTATGAAAATCCCGGTTTGGATATCGGTGCCTATCGCATTATAGATGACGATGATAATACCAAAGTGGTTCTGGAAATTTTTGGTAATTTACAAAGACCGAAATCAAAAGTGCGTGCAATATCCGACGATCCTATTTCCGATAGTGATGCCATGATGATGTTATTAACAGGTAAGCCTTTAGCCGAAGCGTCAAAAGCCGATGCCTCTATGTTAATAGCAGCCCTGGGTGGTATGGGCGTTGAACGCAGTCAGGGTATTACCCAGGAAGTTGCACAATTTTTTGGTGTGGATGAAGTCTCGATAAAATCTGAAAAAGGTATTGATCAAAGCCAGCTGTGGGTGGGTAAATATGTGACTCCTAAAATTCTGGTGCGTTATGTGGTGGGGTTATTTGATCAGGCATTCAGTTTGGGTGTTGTCTACCGCCTGACAGACAAAGTCAGAATTGAAGCGGAGTCGGGTGAAACCCAAAGCGTCGATATGATTTATAAAATAGAGCGTTAATGTTTGAAAATTCTGTTTCATCCAGGAGCATCAATCGATTTAATGATGCGTTATATCAATAACAACGAGGTCAACAAAATGCATATAAAAATTAATTTTTCATGTTTATGGTTATTTCTCTGTTGCAGTTTTATTGCAACACCGGCTTTTGCTGATAATGCCTGGGAAACATCAACCGGCTGGTGGAATGCAACAGATATTCCCGCATTTGATCGCAAGCAAATCAAGAAACAATTACCGCTGATTAAAGTGAAAGGAAACCAGTTTGTCACAGCGTCGGGGCAGGAAGTTGTGTTTCGTGGTGCCAGCGTCGCTGATCCTGACAAAATAAAAACCAACAAAAAATTTACCAAAAATCATTTTGCTGTTTTAAAAAGCTGGGGTGCCAATGTGGTGCGCATTCCGGTACATCCCACAGCATGGCGTAAACACGGCAAAGCAAAATATCTGGCAATGCTGGATCAAATTGTTGTCTGGGCTAATGATTTGGAAATCTATGTGATCTTGGATTGGCATTCGATTGGCAATTTAAAATCTGAAATGTTCCAGAATCCCTCCTATTACACCACCGCAGGAGAAACTTACGATTTCTGGCGTACTGTTTCCGAGCGATATGCCGGTATTCATGTTGTTGCTTTTTACGAATTATTTAATGAGCCCACTGTGTTTAACGGACGATTGGGTGTTGTTTCCTGGGAAGAATGGAAAAAAATAAATGAAGAAATGATCACCATAGTACAAGCACATAATCCCAATGCAATTTGTCTGGTTGCCGGATTTAACTGGGCTTACGATTTAACACCTATTGCCAAAACACCCATCGAAAAACAAAATATTGCGTACGTCAGCCATCCATATCCCATGAAAGTCGGTGCGCCCTATGAAAAAAATTGGGATAGGGATTTTGGATTTGCTGCCGATAAATATCCGGTATTTGCAACCGAAATTGGCTACCAATTGGCAACTGATAAAGGTGCGCACATTCCAGTAATTGATGATGGCAGTTATGGAAAACGTATCACTGATTATTTCGGTGTGAAAAAAATCTCCTGGGTAGCCTGGGTCTTTGATCCTGATTGGTCACCACAAATGATTAAAGATTGGAGCTACGAACCGACCATGCAAGGAAAACATTTCCGCGAAGTCATGTTGAAAGAAAATAAACCGATTCAGTAATTGAATTGAATAAAAAATGCCTGATTTAATCAGGCATTTTTTATTTCCGGGTTGCGAACTTTCCCCAAAAATACCAGAGAAATAATCAACCCCAAAAAACCACCCGCATAACTGCAATTATGAATGTATGCCACGCGAATAAACGACACGCTATCAGTCACGCCATAATAACGCAGCCTGCGTTGCCATTCTTGAAGATCAGGTGGAATCAATTTTCCGTAGGCATAAGCTGCAACACCGAACAATAATCCGCACATAAAAATGATCATAAATCCCGAGAAAATCTTTTTTCTTGCTGCTGTATAGGGAGAAACATCAACCAATCGGCGTGCTAAAAACCATCCCGCCAGCAAGCCTACCCACCAGGTAGCCAGAAATCCAATAGTACTCACAAAAATTCGATCACCAAGTCCAAAGTTTGCGTAAGCAAATTGCTTGAATTTTAGTTTGGTGAAATATTCAGGGGAAATAGAATAAGTAATTTGGTCATGCAATACACCATAACTTCCCGCGATTAATGCACCTGAAAGAGCAAACTTCACCAGAAATAAAATATTGGCTTTGTTGAGGTTGGGGACAAGATGATTAGTCATATTTGATATTTTTCTGGTCACCGATGCTGGTGATTGAGTGATTGTCTAAATGGATCATCGAAATTAATGATGATAATTTTTCCATTAAATTGAGTTGTCAGGGTTAACTACTATTTCCGTATAAATAATGGTGTCACCAAAGAGAATATTTTTATTTGCATAAATAATCCAAGGCATAGGTAGCAGTAATAGTATTAGTCCTGTAGCCAGTGTGTTTATTAATTCATAATTAAAGAGATTTATAAGTAAAATTTCTTCGGTTATTAAAATGTAAACAATTATTGAAAAAATGAGATAGCTATAGCCAAAACGTAATTGTGTAATGTCTTTGTTTGAGTTGCCATTCTCTTTAATATTGCCTCCACAAATGGGGCACAAAAAACCTAAACGATATTGCGGGTAACCATCGACCGCTGCGTGGATATCGAAGCATTTCCTGCATGATGCACAAAGATATACTTCCGGCACAAAATTCTCCATTTTTTATCTTTAATAAATAACAATTTATAACTGCAGATTAACTCAACTCCGCAAAAGCCTCTTTCGCTGCGTGCAATGTTTGTTCTATATCTTTTTCGGTGTGCGCTGATGACATAAAGCCGGCTTCGTAAGAAGCGGGTGCCAGATAAACGCCGCGTTTTAATAAGCCGTGAAAGAATTGATTGAAGCGTGGAATGTTGCAGGCCATAACTTGTTTGAAGTTGGTGATTTTCTTTTCTTCGGTGAAGAAGAAGCCGAACATGCTGCCGACGTGATTGGTGGTGAAGGGTATGTTGGCATCGTTAGCCAATTTTTGTAATCCATTCACTAAATCTGTTGTGCGTTGACTCAGATTTTTATAAAAATCTTTTTGTTCCAATAATTCCAGAGTTTTTAATCCTGCTGCCATCGCAACCGGATTTCCTGACAAAGTTCCCGCCTGATATACAGGGCCTGATGGTGCGATCATTTGCATTACATCGCGTCTGCCGCCAAATGCGCCGACGGGCATGCCGCCCCCTATGACTTTTCCTAATGTGGTGATGTCGGCGCGAATATTATAAAAACCTTGCGCGCCGGTGTGACTCACACGAAAACCTGTCATGACTTCGTCGAGAATTAATAAGCTGCCGTATTGATCGCAAACTTCGCGCAGGGTCTCCAAAAATCCTGCAACTGGCGGAACACAATTCATATTGCCGACAACCGGTTCAACAATAATGCAAGCAATCTGGTCGCCGTGTTGTGCAAAACAATCGCGCACTTGTTGTGAGTTGTTGTAGTCGAGGGTGATGGTGTGATCCGCCAATACTTTGGGAACGCCGGGAGAACTTGGAACACCTAAAGTTAATGCACCAGAGCCAGCTTTAATTAATAAAGAATCAGAGTGGCCGTGATAACAGCCTTCGAATTTAATAATTTTATCGCGCGAGGTGAACGCTCTTGCCAAACGAATTGCACTCAT
>CAMLRJ010000178.1 GCA_946482345.1 uncultured Cellvibrio sp. | reverse complement strand
AACAGAATATCCTTACACCATCACCAATCAATCAACAGCTGTTGAAGCTGGCGATGAACCTTTGAGTATTTTCCAGCGAACCCAATGTCCTGTTGTTATAGGTGCAAATCGTTTTGATTCTATTTCATCTGTGCGTAATCAAAATGTGGACCTGGTATTAAGTGATGATGGTTTGCAGGATTACCGTTTGGGGCGACATATGGAGATTGCGGTAATTGACGGGCAGCGTTGGTTTGGCAATGGATGGCGATTGCCTGTTGGCCCATTGCGTGAAGCCGTTTCGCGTTTATCCAGTGTTGATATGTTGGTGGTCAATAATCCGTCGGGACATTCATTGACGTCGGGACATTCATTGACATCGGAACATGCATTGAAAAATGCACCCCTAGTCAATTTCCACAGCATGCAAATCAAACCCTGTTATTGGGTAAAGATTAAAACCAATGAAATTTTAGCGCTGGATGCTTTTCCGCATACCAATTTTCATGCAGTAGCCGGCATTGGTAATCCGCAGCGTTTTTATCAAACCTTGAAGCAACTGGAGCTGGATTTTATTGAACATGATTTTCCCGATCATCATGATTATGGTGCAGGGGATTTTTATTTCGCCGGTGAAACTGCTGTGGTGATGACTGAAAAAGACGCGGTCAAGTGTCAATCCTTTGCAAAACACAATTGGTACTATCTGGCTGTAGAGGCCGAGTTGGATGACAGATTCTGGCAAGAGTTTATACAAAAGGTGAAATCAATCAGGATTCAGAAATACACCGGAAAAATATTACACAGCAACCTGGCTCCATAATCGCTTGTGCAAACTTGCTATATCTTCACCTTTATTTTCCAATAACCATTCAATAACCGCTTCTGCAACAGCAGGATAATTCATGCCCGGTCGGTTGGACAGTTGTAACCATTTTTCTATGGTTTGTTGATCAAATTTTTTAGCGACACTGCCCAAACCCAATTTCTCCAATGCAAGGGCGTTAGAGAATTGTTCCATTTGCCCTTGTAATGGTTTCACCAGCAGTTTTTTCCCAAGATGTAGTGCCTCACTAGGAAGTTCAAATCCTGCGCTGCAAATAACGCCTTCACAACGATGAAGATCTTGCTGAAATCCTTCACGTGAAAAAGGACGAAGATGAATATTCCCATCATCGAGAGCTTGTTTGATAGGTTGATAAATATAAAACTCGTAATCAGGAAATTTTTTCAGTTGTGGGACTATATCTTCGGGTGATGAAAAAGGCAGATATACCAAATAATGTTTTGCTGTAAATTCATTCGCGTAATGACTGGCTTCAACTATAGGTGGAAGAATGTTCGTATGATAGGGATACCAATGTAATCCCAATGCGGTATCAACAGGTGCGAATTTATGCATGAACCAGTCGGTCACAAAATTATTTCCGGATTTTGGAATGGGATAAAAAAAAGCATTTTGGTGCGATACCCCAAAAACCTGTTTTCCTGCACGTCTTGCTGCCCATGCAGTGATTGGTTCGAAATCATTAAATATAAAATCGTAATTATTGACATCGACTTGTTTGATATCGCGAAAAAATTGTCGAATCCAGGTCGCTTTTGCTGTTTTGATAAAATTGATTTTTCCATGTTCTGTTACAAAGGTCATACCTCTGTATACGGTGAAATTTCCAAATATTTCCATATCAAAAAAGTCTTTTCTTTCTCTGCCGGAAAATACCCAATCGACATCTATCCCTTTTTGTTTAAATGCTTTGGCCATGACACGAGCGCGCGTTAAATGACCGTTACCTGTACCCTGAACTCCATAAAGTATTTTCATAAATATTTTTTATCTTACCTTTTACTTTTATCTTAAAAAAATGAGTACAAATAAATTCCTGAATAAGCGCAACAACTACCGAGTGTGGCGCCTGCCAATAAATCAGTAGGGTAATGTACGCCCAATAAAACCCGGCTGATTGCAATCATGCTGGCCCAGACAAAACAAATTAAAGCAAACGCTGGATAGAAATTTAAAATCAGGCAAGCAAATAAAAATGCAGCTGCGGTATGGCCTGATGGGAAACTGAATTGATCTGAAGGTGTAATCCAGGCTTGATAAGATTGAATAGTGGTTGCTGGCCGATCCCGCTTGATGACATTTTTTAATACAAGATAAAGGCTTACATCGAGAATGTAGGCGATAATCCCCGACCAAAAAAATTGACTGCCTGAAACCGGTTCCAATAATAAAATTGCAAGGGCGATACAGAAATAAACATGACCATCGCCAGTGTGGGAAATGAAACGGATCGACTTTTTGTAGGGAAACTTTTTAGTGACGTGAACCCACAAAAAAGCCAAAGTATCCCAGTGGTGGACTCTCCGAAAAAATGCGTTCATTATGTCGCCCTCGTTGATATCACGAGATAGTAATAACAATTACTTGTGACATTTTTGTGACGGGAAATTTGTTGAATATTAATTAAATCCGGAGATGGAAATGAGTAAGCCTGGCAAGACGGGCATCGCCCGTGTGATCGATGCGTTTGGGTATTCAATGAAAGGTTTGGCGGCTTGTTGGCGATTCGAAGCTGCTTTTCGCCAGGAGGTAATTCTGGGTTTGATATTGACGCCCTTTGCTTTTTGGTTGGCGCAGAGTCATATCGAACTGATTTTATTATTGATGACAATTTTTCTGGTCTGGATGGCGGAGTTGGTCAATTCCTCGGTAGAGGCAGTAGTGGATCGCACGGGTTCGGAGAAACATGAGTTGTCAGGTCGCGCAAAAGATATAGGCTCGGCGTTGGTGTTTGTCAGCCTGGTGTTATTGGGCCTAGTTTGGATAATCATTTTGACCAATCGTTTTTGCCCCGGATTTTTCTCCTGAACTCTTGAAAGTCAAAAGCCAATGTTATAGATTGGTTGTCTATTTATCATATTTATAAGTTAATTTATGAATCAGGAATTCTCAGTAAACGAGCATACCCACAGGCGCTTTAATCCCCTTACCGGTGAATGGTTGTTGGTTTCGCCCCACAGAACCAAGCGGCCGTGGCAAGGGCAGCAGGAACAGAGTGATTGGCCTAATAGCCAGACTCATGATCCCCAGTGTTATTTGTGTCCCGGTAATTCGCGGGCCAATAGCGAGGTAAATCCTGATTATCGGCAAACCTATGTGTTCACCAATGACTTTGCTGCCTTAACTGAACAAACCCCGCTTGCACCCAAATCGAATGACGATTTATTTCAGATCCAGTCTGAAAAAGGAACCAGCAGGGTTATCTGTTTTTCTCCTGACCATAGCAAAACTTTGCCGCTATTGAATGATGTGGAAATTCTGGCGGTGATTGGCACCTGGATGAGTGAAGCTGCTGATCTTGGAAAAAAATATCCGGTGGTTCAGATTTTTGAAAATAAAGGTGCAGTGATGGGGTGTTCAAATCCTCATCCGCACGGACAAATCTGGGCGCAAGATCACTTGCCAACGCTGATTCAAAAAGAAGATCAAACACAGAAGCAGTATTTTGCCGAACATAAAAAATCCCTGTTGCTTGAATATGCTGATAAAGAGTCAACACTGCGCGAGCGCGTTGTTACTGAAAATGATCACTGGTTAGTGGTTGTTCCTTTCTGGGCTGCCTGGCCTTATGAAACTTTATTGTTACCTAAATTTTCCTGTGCGCGTATTACAGAATTGAATTCATCCGCACAATTGGATTTGGCAAAAATTTTGCGGGATATCACGACGCGTTACGATAATTTATTTTCTTGCTCTTTTCCCTATTCCATGGGATGGCACGGTGCTCCTTTTGCCAGCGCTGATTTTATTAGTGCAGACTGCTTACATTGGCAATTACACGCGCATTTTTTCCCTCCTTTATTGCGCAGTGCAACAGTCAGAAAATTTATGGTGGGGTATGAAATGCTTGCTGAGGCGCAACGCGATATTTCTCCTGAACAGGCAGCACAAAGCTTGCGTCAGCAGTCCACTGTTCACTTCCGTTTAAAATAAAATCAAATAGGTATTACTGTGAAGAATTTGACAGAAAGTCTGGTTAAACAATTATTTGCTGCACGTTTTTCCCGCGAAGCGGATCTGGTAGTGAAAGCGCCGGGACGTGTGAATTTAATTGGTGAGCATACCGATTACAACGGTGGTTTCGTTTTACCGGCTGCAATCAATTACCACACTTACATTGCAGCGGCTGCAAATGATAAAAAAATTCTGCGCATAATTGCTGAAGATTTTAATCAACAACAAATATTGGTTGATCTCGATAAACCCTTTGAATACGACCACCAACATTCATGGCCCAATTATATTTATGGTGTTATCCAGCAATTACAAAAAGCCGGTTATGCATTGAAAGGGGGGGATTTGTTAATTACCGGCAATGTTCCCGCCGGAGCCGGTTTAAGCAGTTCTGCATCACTCGAAATGGTATTGATCCGAGCCTTGCTTGGATTAAGCGGTAGCACCATTGATCCAACCCAAGCTGCATTGCTGGGGCAGGCGGCGGAAAATCAATTTGTTGGATGTAACTGCGGCATTATGGATCAATTGATTTCTGCACGCGGGCAAGAGTCATCTGCATTACTGATTGATTGTGAGTCATTGGCAACCCGCGCCATTTCCATTCCGGCTTCATGGGAGCTTTTGATCGTACACAGCGGGGTCAAACGCGGTTTGGTTGATAGTGAATACAACCAGCGTCGGCAACAATGTGAAACAGCTGCAGCATTTTTCAATCAATCCAGTTTGCGACACGTGGATTTATCCCAATTATTGGCCGCTGAAAAAGAGTTGGATCCGCTCAGTTTTCGCAGGGCGCGCCATGTGTTGACAGAAAATCAACGCACGTTAGCAGCCGCTGATGCATTGATCGCAGGTGATATGAAAACGATTGCCAGAGTGATGGCTGAATCCCATGCTTCTATGCGCGATGATTTTGCGATTACTACATCTGCTATTGACCAACTGGTTGCGATTATCCAGAAAGCAGGCAAGGGCAACGTGGGTGTTCGTATGACCGGTGGTGGATTTGGGGGTTGTGTTGTGGCAATAGCGGATACAGCACTGATTCCCACATTGATTGCGGCTGTTGAGGCGGAGTATCAGCAGTTAACTGGATGCCAACCGACAATCATTTCTGCAAAAGCCAGTGCAGGGGCGTTTTCTGCCTAGTGCTTGGTGATGGCACCGGCTTCACCCAAATAGGCGAAATAATCCTGTTCAATACTGCGCCTGGGGGCTCTTCTATCAGATGATTTACGACGCTTGCGGTGGTAAAGGTCTATAGGCAGCCCCTCACAGGGATCAAAATCCAATCTGCGGTCATTTCCTTTGCGTCTATTAATAAAAAATTTGTGTTCGTTCATGATCAATACGTCTGTACGGCCATCTTTTAGCGGTTTTCGAAGTGTAGCCTTGGGCGTCAATATTTCTAGTCTTTTTTCTTAAAATTAAGATTTGAATTGCCATTTTATTATTATTTGATTGAGAGCAAGACCTTCCGGGTTTCCGGTATGTAGAATATGCACGCCTTGTTTATGCAGGAACCGAGATGAAGCCGATACAAACCCTGATTGAAACCAAACTGCGGGATACTTTTTCACCGGAATATTTGTCGGTTGAAAATGAAAGCCACGGGCATGCAGTGCCTAAAGGTTCGGAGTCCCATTTCAAGTTGGTGATAGTGTCTGCGTCGTTTAATGGTAAGCGGCAGGTGCAGCGCCAACAGGCTGTCTATGCAGCTTTGACTGAAGCGCTGGCTGCCGGTGTTCATGCTTTGGCCATGCATACTTATTCACCGGATGAGTGGGCATCGGCAAAGGTTCCGGATTCCCCCGCTTGTATGGGCAACAAGGTTCACAATTAACTGGTTGATCAAAAATCAAACGCCTATAATGCGCCCTGCATCTATCCATTTTTCTGTTGGTATTTTCTATTTATGAAACAGTTTGTTGTTGCTGCTCTCTATAAATTTGTCCGTTTGCCTGACTTTCAGGACATAGTTCCCCGATTAAAACAATTTTGTGATCAGGCCGAGCTCAAAGGAACCTTGTTACTGGCATCAGAAGGCATTAATGGGACCGTTTCGGGTTCACGCGAATCTATTGATGCATTGGTTGCTTATTTGCAAACAGATGAGCGATTTGCAGGAATGAGTTACAAGGAATCTTTTTATGATGAACAGCCTTTTTATCGTATGAAAGTAAAACTCAAAAAAGAAATTGTCACCATGGGCGTTGAAGGGATTGATCCGCAAAAAATAGTAGGAACTTATGTTCAACCCAAAGACTGGAATGCATTGATTAGTGACCCGGACGTTGTGGTTGTCGATACTCGTAACAGTTATGAATATGAAATTGGCACTTTTAAACGTGCGATTGATCCAAAAACAGAAAGCTTTCGAGAATTTCCGCAATGGGTTGCTGAAAATCTTGATCCCAAAAAACATAAAAAAGTTGCCATGTTTTGTACGGGCGGCATTCGTTGTGAAAAATCGACAGCCTATTTAAAAGAGCAGGGGTTTGATCAGGTTTTTCACCTTGAAGGTGGCATTTTAAAATATTTGGAAGATGTGCCTGCCGAGCAGAGTTTATGGCAGGGCGATTGTTTTGTTTTTGATAATCGTGTTGCCGTTAATCACAGTTTGGAAAAAGGCATTTATGATCAATGTCACGCGTGCCGTTTCCCCATTACAGAAGAGGATAAACAATCGGAATATTATATGCCGGGAGTCAGTTGCCCTCGCTGTTTTGATCAGTTGACTGAAGAACAGCGTACACGTTTTTCCGAACGGCAGCGTCAAATTGATTTGGCAAAACAGCGGAACGAAAAACACATAGGCATGTTGCCGCCTGAAAGACAAAAAAAGCGTCAGGACAAAATTCAAAAACGGGAAGAGCAAAAACATTACTCTTTGGTGTCGAAGCAGTAATTATTTTTCACTCCGGCTTTCGCAGAGTTAAGTTGGAGTGATGATCGGGTTGGTTTCTTCTTTGTTTTCCGCCGGATGTTCATTCAAATGAATTTCCAGCTC
>CAMLRJ010000177.1 GCA_946482345.1 uncultured Cellvibrio sp. | reverse complement strand
TCGCACCGTCCATCTGGGCAGCACCGGTGATCATGTTCTTCACATAGTCGGCGTGACCTGGACAATCTACGTGAGCGTAGTGACGGCTTGGTGAGTCGTACTCTACGTGTGAGGTATTAATCGTAATACCGCGCTCGCGCTCTTCCGGTGCGTTATCGATACCGTCATAAGCAACAAATTTACCACCCCATGTCTCGGCACAGACTTTCGTCAACGCCGCTGTCAGGGTTGTCTTGCCATGGTCTACGTGACCTATGGTGCCCACATTGACGTGGGGCTTCGTACGTTCAAACTTTTCTTTAGCCACTTTTCAGTCCTCTACAAGATGATTTGTAAAATTATTCAAGATCTCTAACTTTGTTTTTGCCGATGATCTCATCAGCTACATTGCGTGGAGCTTCCTGATATTTCAGGAACTCCATGGTGTAGGTTGCACGCCCCTGGGTTGCAGAACGCAAAGAGGTTGCATAACCAAACATTTCTGCCAATGGAACTTCAGCATCAATAACCTTGCCGCTGACGTTTTCGTCCATCCCCAGAATCAAACCACGGCGACGGTTTAGATCACCCACCACATCCCCCATGTTGGCCTCGGGCGTTACCACCTCGACCTTCATGATTGGCTCAAGCAACACCGCGCCACCATGTTGCGCAAGTTTCTTGGTCGCCATAGAAGCGGCGATTTTAAAGGCCATTTCGGATGAGTCAACATCATGATACGAACCATCAAATACGCTTGCCTTCAAGCCCAGCAAAGGGTAACCCGCCAAAACACCATTCTGCATTTGCTCGGCGATACCCTTTTGAATTGCGGGCACATATTCCTTGGGCACCACACCGCCGACCAATTCATTTACAAATTCCAAACCTTCAGCATTTTCGTCCTCACCCGGCTCAAAGCGAATCCAGCAGTGGCCGTACTGCCCCCGCCCACCTGATTGACGAATAAACTTGCCTTCAATTTCACACTTGTTACGTATAGCTTCCCGATAAGCTACTTGCGGCTTACCTATGTTCGCCTCAACGTTAAACTCACGACGCATGCGGTCAATAATGATATCCAGGTGCAACTCACCCATACCACCTATGATAGTTTGACCAGTCTCTTCATCTGTTTTTACACGGAAAGACGGATCCTCCTGGGCCAATTTACCAAGAGCAACACCCATTTTTTCCTGATCCGCTTTAGTTTTCGGCTCAACCGCAACGTGAATCACAGGCTCTGGAAAATCCATGCGCTCCAGCGTGATAATTTTTGAGGGATCACACAAAGTATCCCCGGTTGTGACATCCTTGAGACCTATCACCGCAGCAATATCACCCGCTAAAACTTCTTTAATCTCACTGCGCTCGTTGGCATGCATTTGCACCATGCGCCCGATGCGCTCTTTACGCCCCTTAACCGAATTGAAGACAGCATCACCTGAACTCAACATGCCTGAATAGACACGGATAAAGGTTAAAGTACCGACAAACGGATCAGTCGCAATCTTGAAAGCCAATGCCGAAAAAGGCTCATCATCACTTGCCTTACGCGACTGCATTGTTTCACCATCTTCGAGTAATCCCTCTATAGGTTTTACCTCTGTCGGAGCAGGTAAATATTCAATTACCGCATCCAACATGGCTTGCACGCCCTTGTTTTTGAAGGCCGAACCTCCAATAACCGGGATAATCTCACCAGACAAGGTACGAGCACGAATACCCGCTTTAATTTCTACCTCGGTCAACTCTTCGCCACCAAGATACTTTTCCATCAAGTCTTCAGAGGCCTCTGCCGCCGACTCAATTAATTGTTCTCGCATTTTTTGGCACTGTTCGAGCAGATCTGCTGGAATGGATGTATAGCTGAAGGTCATACCCTGATCTTCTTCATTCCAGATAATGGCTTGCATCTTGACCAGATCAACCACACCCTTGAAGCTATCTTCAGAACCAATAGTCATTTGCACTGGAACAGGATTAGCGCCTAAACGGGTTTTTAATTGCTCAACTACACGCAGGTAGTTGGCGCCGGTACGGTCCATTTTGTTGACGAACACAATACGCGGGACTTGGTATTTATTAGCTTGACGCCATACAGTTTCAGTCTGAGGCTGAACGCCTGAAGAACCGCAAAGTACAACCACCGCACCATCCAGCACACGCAATGAACGCTCAACTTCAATAGTGAAATCCACGTGGCCGGGTGTATCAATAACGTTAATACGATGCTCATCAAACTGTGCAGCCATGCCTTTCCAGAAAGTCGTGATTGCTGCAGACGTAATCGTAATGCCGCGCTCCTGCTCCTGAGGCATCCAATCGGTGGTTGCCGCACCATTGTGCACTTCACCAATTTTGTGGGTCAGCCCGGTGTAAAACAAAACACGCTCGGTGGTGGTAGTTTTACCAGCATCGACATGCGCACAAATACCTATATTGCGGTAGCGTGCAATAGGAGTTTTACGAGCCACTGTGATTATCCCCAAATCTCAAATCGTCAAAAAGGTAAAAGGCAGCCAAGCTGCCTTTTTAGACCTTATCGCGTAACTTAGAAACGGAAGTGCGAGAAAGCTTTATTCGCTTCAGCCATACGATGAACATCTTCACGCTTCTTGACGGCAGCACCTTTATTTTGAGCTGCATCCATCAATTCACCAGCTAAACGTGCAGGCATAGATTTCTCGCCACGTTTACGCGAGTAATCCACTAACCAACGCATTGCCAGTGCAGTACGGCGAGATGCGCGAACCTCCACAGGAACCTGGTAGGTAGCACCACCAACACGACGGGATTTAACTTCAACCAAAGGAGCGATATTTTCGAGAGCCTCTTCAAATACTTCCAGAGGATCGCGATTCAACTTGGTTTTTACAATGTCCATAGCACCGTAAATAATACGTTCTGCTACGGATTTCTTACCACTAATCATCACGTGGTTCATGAACTTCGCCAAAGTCACGTTACCGAACTTGGGATCCGGCAGCGTGTCGCGCTTGGCGGCCACTCGTCTTCTTGGCATCTTAATTAGCCTCTCTTCAGGAAAAATCCAAGACACATATGCGCTTGGCCTTACTCGGTTCTCACCGAAAACGTATCAAACAGCCCAATTATTTGGGGCGCTTGGCACCGTATTTGGAACGACCCTGCTTACGCTTGGTAACACCGGATGTATCCAGTGAACCGCGTACTGTGTGATAACGAACACCGGGAAGATCTTTCACACGACCACCACGGATAAGCACCACACTATGCTCTTGCAGATTATGCCCTTCACCACCAATGTAAGAGGTCACTTCAAAGCCATTGGTCAAACGAACGCGGCACACTTTACGCAGTGCCGAGTTTGGCTTTTTCGGTGTAGTGGTATAAACGCGGGTACAAACACCACGCTTTTGCGGATTGCCTTGCAATGCAGGAACGTCGCTCTTCTCTACCTTACGTTTTCTCGGCTTACGAACCAACTGGTTGATCGTTGCCATGAAACTAAACTCCAAAATAAATCGCCTTGAATCAAGGCAGGTTTCTTTAATGAAAGCCTCTAAAAACGAGACTCCCGCTCTAAAAAGCGGGTGGCGCATTCTATTGATGCGCCAGACCGCCGTCAAGTTGATTGCAAACCATTTCTACAATCAACATTAAAAAAGGGTTGGTTTTAGCCAACCCCTTTCAGGAAAACCAGAAAACCTGGTTTAACTTATTTCTAGTTAACACTCAGTTTCAAAGCTTCTGTCAGTGCTGCTTCAACATCTTCTGCACTCACACCCACATCCGACATAGCCTCTTCACGTCTACGCTTGCGGTCATTGTGATAGGCAAGCCCTGTACCCGCAGGAATCAGGCGACCCACCACCACATTTTCTTTCAGCCCACGCAGAGTATCTTTCTTTCCGGTTACCGCAGCTTCCGTCAGAACACGGGTTGTCTCCTGGAACGACGCCGCGGAAATGAAGGACTCTGTCGCCAGAGAAGCTTTGGTAATACCCAGTAATAAACGCTCATACTGTGCTGGCTGACGATCTTCTGCGCGCAGCTTTTCATTTTCTTCAAGCACGTGAACGAACTCGACCTGCTCACCTTTAACAAAGCTTGAATCACCCATGGTGATGATTTCAACTTTACGCAACATCTGACGAACAATTGTCTCAATGTGCTTGTCGTTGATCTTCACACCTTGCAGACGATAAACGTCTTGAATTTCATTGGTGATATAACGAGCCAGAGCTTCAACTCCCTGCAAACGCAAAATGTCGTGCGGATTTGGCGGACCATCGGATACCACCTCACCTTTGGCAACCATTTCACCTTCAAACACGGTTAACTGGCGATGCTTTGGAATCAACACTTCGTAATGGGTTGATCCATCGTCAAGCAACTGACCATCTGTTGGAGTAATTATCAGACGGCGCTTGCCTTTGGTTTCTTTACCAAAGCTCACAGTACCGCTGATTTCTGCAAGAATGGCAGGCTCTTTTGGCTTACGCGCTTCGAATAAGTCAGCAACACGAGGCAGACCACCGGTGATATCACGGGTTTTCGATCCCTCTTGCGGGATACGGGCAATAATGTCACCCACATTAATGGTGTCACCATTGTTGATACTCAAAATCGCTTTCGATGGCAACATGTAATGCGCCGGCACGTTGGTGTTAGCAAGGAATAATTCCTTACCCTTGGCATCAACCAAAGTCACAGCAGGACGTAAATCTTTACCGGCAGATGGACGCTCGGCTGGATCCAATACTTCAATAGAACTCAAGCCTGTCAGCTCATCGGTTTGACGACGAATAGACAAGCCGTCTTCCATACCAGAGAAAGCAACTGTACCCGCCACTTCCGATACGATCGGGTGAGTATGCGGATCCCACTTGGCGACGATCTGGCCACCTTTGACAGCTTCGCCATCTTTTACCGTGATCAACGCACCGTAAGGAATCTTGTAACGCTCACGTTCACGACCACTAGCATCTGCAACCGCCAATTCACCTGAACGGGAAACCGCAACCAGATTACCGGCTGGGTTGCTAACAACCTTAACGTTCAACAAGCGGATAGTACCTTCTTGCTTCACTTGAACACTGTCAGCAGCAGACGCTCTTGATGCCGCACCCCCAATGTGGAAGGTACGCATGGTCAACTGGGTTCCAGGTTCACCGATAGATTGTGCAGCGATAACACCCACCGCTTCACCGGCGTTAACACGATGACCACGAGCCAGGTCACGGCCGTAACACATAGAACAAATACCATTGCGAGCATCGCAAGTAATCGGCGAACGTACGAGAACTTCGTCGATACCCATGGCTTCTACGCGCTCAACCCAGGCTTCATCAATCATAGTACCGGCAGGAACCAGAATCTCATCGCTGCCCGGACGGATAACATCACGAGCAATAATACGACCCAGAATACGATCACCCAGAGATTCAATAACATCACCGCCTTCAATAACCGGCGACATGGTCAAACCTTCATCGGTACCACAATCCTGCATGGTGACAACAAGATCCTGAGCGACATCAACCAAACGACGAGTCAGGTAACCTGAGTTTGCGGTTTTCAGAGCGGTATCCGCCAAACCTTTACGAGCACCGTGAGTTGAGATGAAGTACTGGAGTACGTTCAAACCTTCACGGAAGTTAGCTTTAATCGGTGTTTCGATAATCGAACCATCCGGACGCGCCATCAAACCACGCATACCCGCCAATTGACGGATCTGTGCTGGCGAACCACGCGCACCCGAGTCGGCGTACATATAAACCGAGTTGAAAGAATCTTGTAATTCTTCTTTACCTTCACGGTTGATTACTGTTTCTTTGGAAATACCCTCCATCATCGACTTGGCAACCAAATCATTGGCACGAGACCAGATATCGATCACCTTGTTGTATTTCTCACCCTGAGTTACCAGACCGGAAGCATATTGGGTTTCAATATCTTTCACTTCAGCATCGGCACGCGCGATGATCTCGACTTTGGCAGCCGGGATAGTGAAGTCATTCACACCAATAGACGAACCCGAACGAGTAGAGAAGGCATAACCTGTGTACATCAATTTATCGGCAAAAATAACGGTGGCTTTCAAACCAACTACACGATAACAGTAGTTGATCACAGCAGAGATCGCCTTCTTCTTCATTGGTTTGTTGATCATTTCCAATGGGATGCCCGCAGGAACAATTTCCCACAACAACACACGACCAACGGTGGTATCAACCAAACGGGTCTCAGTCGTTCTTTCGCCTTCTTCGCCAATCAATGTCTCGGTCAAACGCACCTTGATGCGCGCTTGCAGATCCACTTGTTTGGAATAGTAAGCGCGGGACACTTCAGCTGTATCCGCAAAACGCATACCTTCGCCCAAAGCGTTGATGCGCTCACGAGTCATCCAGTACAAGCCCAATACCACGTCTTGTGACGGAACGATAATCGGCTCACCGGAAGCAGGAGAGAGAATGTTGTTAGTGGACATCATAAGAGCACGCGCTTCCAACTGGGCTTCCAGTGTCAGCGGTACGTGAACAGCCATTTGGTCACCGTCAAAGTCAGCGTTGTACGCAGAACAAACGAGCGGGTGCAATTGAATGGCCTTACCTTCAATCAATACAGGTTCAAACGCCTGGATACCCAAACGGTGAAGTGTAGGTGCACGGTTCAGAAGTACTGGATGTTCGCGGATGACTTCGTCGAGGATATCCCAAACGATTGGGTCTTCGCGTTCAACCATTTTCTTGGCGGCTTTAATAGTCGTCGCTAAACCACGCAATTCAAGCTTGCTGAAGATAAAGGGCTTGAAGAGCTCCAAAGCCATTTTCTTCGGCAGACCGCACTGGTGCAGACGCAAGGTTGGACCTACCACGATCACCGAACGACCCGAGTAGTCCACACGCTTACCGAGCAAGTTTTGACGGAAACGACCTTGTTTACCTTTGATCATGTCAGCCAAAGATTTCAATGGACGCTTGTTAGAACCGGTAATCGCACGACCGCGACGACCGTTATCCAACAAGGCATCAACCGCCTCTTGCAGCATACGTTTTTCGTTGCGCACGATAATGTCAGGCGCATTCAAATCCA
>CAMLRJ010000176.1 GCA_946482345.1 uncultured Cellvibrio sp. | reverse complement strand
CTTAAATGATTGAATTGTGTGGTCCAGCGTCACTAAAATGTTTCCATTGTGAGAAATCTTGAACCAGGGTGTGGTAACTACATTTGGATCTGGAATAAATGAAATATCTGAGGTCCAGGTAATTGAGCCATCGAGCTCAACCGCATATTCCGAAATTTTCCCCGGCTCTATCCATACATATAACTTGGAATCATTTGTATCCCATTGGGGTGTATAAAAGTTTGGAAGTTTGATTGGTAGTTCTTTAAAATCGAAAAATGAATTCTCTGAGTATTTAAGTGAAAAAATATTACCTTCGTAGTAACCCAGAATTACATTTTTATCTTCAATAAAAATAATACTTGAGTTACGTAAAGTTGCAGGAATTGTAAGTTGACTAACAACATCAAAAGTTTTTTCGTTTAATTCATTTATTTTATAAATAGTAAATGTCGAGGTAGAGTCAAAAGTATATAGGTAGCTGTCTTTAACGTGGATGTACTGAATCCAGTTCTGAATTGGAAATTCACCTAAAATTTCATTTGTCTCACTATTAACTAAGGAAATAAATTCAGTATCATTTGAGTCGCCTCTTACATCTCTGGAGTGCAAAATAATGAGATGATTTTTGATTTCTCGAATATTTACTATTTCTCTTCCTTGAGTGATACTGGAAATCGTATTTTTCTTGAACACTAATTGCGCCGGAGCAGAAGAGGCTGCATCAGACGACGATGTCGAAGATGATGTTACATAATGTGTGCTCGACTTTTGCGTTTCTTCGGTGCTACCTCCACCTCCACTACCCCCACCGCAAGATATCATCATGCCAACGAGCATTAAAATTATAATTTTTTTCATATGTTGATTCCTTTGCTACTGTTCAACTTATATAAGCATCAAGCGGTGGGCAAGAGCACACCAAATTCCTATCACCATACACATTATCAATACGATTCACTGCGGGCCAGACTTTGTGGTTTTTCAACCAGCTTGCAGGGCGGCCAGCGACTTCTCTTGAATAGGCGCGGTTCCAGTTTTCGTCGAGAACATCGTCTTGTGTGTGGGGTGCGTTGTGTAATGGGCTAGCTTCGGCGGTGATTTTGCCTTGAATTACATCTTCGATTTCGGCGCGAATGGTTAGCATGGCGTTGATGAATTTATCCAATTCAATTTTTGATTCGGATTCTGTCGGTTCAATCATCAAAGTACCTGCGACCGGGAAGGACATGGTCGGGGCGTGGAAGCCGAAATCCATCAAGCGTTTGGCGATATCTTCTTCGGTAATGCCGCTGGCTTCTTTTAATGGGCGCAAATCCAAAAGACATTCATGTGCAACAAAACCATTGGTGCCCTTGTACAAAATCGGATAAGCGCTTTCCAATTTTTTCGCAACATAGTTTGCATTCAACATGGCAAATTCTGTTGCTTGACGCATGCCGACTGCGCCCATCATTTTGATGTACATCCAACTGATGGGCAGAATGCTGGCAGAGCCCCAGGGCGCAGCAGAAATAGTGCCGTTATTAATTTGTGTGCCCGGAACATTTTGTACGGGATGTGACGCTAAAAACGGCGCTAAATGTTTGCCAACACCGATGGGGCCCATGCCGGGGCCGCCACCGCCGTGTGGAATACAAAATGTTTTGTGCAAATTCAAATGTGATACATCGCCGCCAAATTTTCCGGGCGCTGCAACACCAACTAATGCATTCATGTTGGCGCCATCGATATAGACTTGACCGCCGACTGCATGAATCATCTCGCACAATTCGGTAATGCCTTCTTCAAACACGCCGTGAGTCGATGGATAAGTCACCATGATGCAAGCGATTTGGTTGCCGTAAGTAGCAATTTTTTCGCGCAGATCATTCAAGTCCACATTGCCTTTGCTATCACAAGCCGTCACCACTACTTTGTAACTCACCATTTGCGCAGAGGCCGGGTTGGTGCCGTGTGCGGATGCAGGAATCAAACAAATATCGCGTTGGGTTTCGCCTTTGCTTTCAAAATATTTTTTGATGGCAACCAAGCCAGCGTATTCACCTTGTGAGCCGGCGTTGGGTTGTAAACTGATGGCATCGTAACCGGTGCAAGCTTTTAGCATCTCTTGCAGTTCTTCAAATAATTGTTGATAGCCTTTGGCTTGATCAATCGGCGCGAAAGGATGCAGCTTGCCAAATTCCGGCCAGGTCACCGGGATCATTTCAGCAGTTGCGTTTAATTTCATGGTGCAAGAACCCAGCGGAATCATTGCATTGTTTAATGCAATATCTTTGGATTCCAAACGCTTCAAATAGCGCAGCATTTCGGTTTCGCTGTGATAAGTATTGAATACGGGATGGGTTAATACTGCATCGCTACGCAATAAATCTTTGCTGATGGCAGAATTGTTTTGCGCGAGTTTTTTATCGGCTGCTGCGATATCAAAATTGGTGATACCAAAAACGGCCAGCAATTCGACAACATCACTTTCAGTGGTGGTTTCGTTGATGCTGATACCCAATGAATCATTACCGATCAAACGCAAATTAATTTTTGCATTCAGTGCGGCTTGATAAATGCTGGCTTGTTGATTGCCGACATTCACACTCAGTGTGTCAAAAAATGCGGAATTGTTGAGTGAGAATTTTGCTGAGAGCGCATCAGCAGTAATCGCTGCCAAACGATGAATGCGATTGGCGATACGGGTTAAACCTTCAGGGCCGTGATAAATCGCGTAGAACACACTCATCACCGCCAACAAGACTTGTGATGTACAAATATTCGAGTTGGCTTTTTCGCGGCGAATATGTTGTTCACGTGTTTGCATCGCCATGCGCAGTGCTTGTTTGCCGCGTGCATCAATCGACACGCCAATAATACGGCCGGGCGCAGAGCGTTTGTAATCATCGCGAAATGCAAAAAATCCTGCGTGTGGTCCACCAAAACCCATTGGCACACCGAAACGTTGGTTGGTACCAATCACCACATCAGCACCCATTGAGCCGGGCGATTTCAACAGCATCAATGCCATTAAATCTGACGCGACGGTTACTAAAGTATTTTGTTTGTGCGCGGCATCGATTAAATCGGTGAGGTCGCGAATTTGCCCGCTGGAACCGGGATAAGAGAGCAGGGCACCGAAGTAGTCGCCTTTTGTTAATTCATCTGCCGCTGCAACTACCACTTCAAATCCAAAATGCTCAGCGCGGGTTTTGATTACAGCAATGGTTTGCGGATGCGTATCGGCATCCACAAAAAACACATCGGATTTACTCTTTTTATTTTGGCGTTTGCACATGGCCATGGCTTCGGCGGCGGCTGTGCCTTCGTCCAACATAGAAGCGTTGGCCATTTCCATGCCGGTCAAATCGATAATCATTTGTTGGTAGTTCAACAGAGCTTCCAAACGGCCTTGGGCGATCTCTGGTTGGTAAGGCGTATAAGCCGTGTACCAACCCGGGTTTTCCAACACATTACGCAATACAACCAATGGCACATGGGTATCGTGATAGCCCATGCCTATATATGTCTTGAAAACCTGATTTTTGTTGGCGACTTCTCGCAGGTAGGCCAGAGCTTCCGCTTCGGTCACTGCCGCATCCAAATTTAACTCGCTTTTCAGGCGGATTTTTTCCGGAACTGTCTTATCGATTAACTCCTTAACCGTCTTTAATCCCAAAGTTTGTAGCATCTCCACAGTTTGCTGCTCATCCGGCCCAATGTGCCGGCCAATAAACTCATCATGAAACGCCAGTTGATTCAAGGACGCAAAGCGAAAATCGTTGGACATAAAACTTCTCGGAAAGGAAAAAGGGGTAGGCTGGAAAAGGCGCGCATGGTATCAATTTTGACCTGGGTTCGCGAGACTTGACATTGGGTTGGTGGGTATTGATTGGGTAGCAAATCCCAATCGACTGGTTTAAGGTAGGCAAAAACCGGCTTGGAGTTGGCTATGAATATCCAGCAATTAACAGCAAGTGAAAAAATCATTCTGGTTGAGCAGTTATGGGATAGTGTACGCGCTGATTCCCAAGCTATTCCGTTGACCGACGCGCAGCAACAATTATTAGATGCACGTTTGAATGCTCTGGAATTGGATGGCGAAGCAGGTAGTACATGGCAGGATGTCTTGGCACGGGTAACCGGGAATGACGTTTAGTATCCGGATTCGGTCTGAAGCAGAAAAAGATTTACAAGAAGCCTTTGATTACTATCAAACATGTCGTGCTGGTCTGGGACATGAATTTATGATGTGTGTGGAAGTTGCACTGAAGTCTATACAGCGTAATCCGGCGCAACATCCCATCATTTACAAACACATTTACCGCAACTTTGTACAGCGTTTTCCTTTCGGTGTTTATTACCTCGTCAAGCAAGATTTGGTTTTGGTAATTGCTGTTTTGCATGTAAGGCGCGATCCCTTGCATTGGCAAAAGCGCGTGTAATCTTTATTTTTTATCGAGAGGGCAAATCTATGCGTATCGACTACATCTCCGACATCAGCTGCCCATGGTGCGCCTTGGGTTTGGCATCACTTGAAAAGGCTCTTGCACAATTGGGTGATGAAATCAGTTATGACTTACATTTTCAGCCGTTTGAATTAAATCCGGATATGCCGCCTGAAGGAAAAAATTTAACCGAATATTTGTCGGCAAAATATGGAATGAGCCTTGGGCAGGTTGATGCTATTCATGAAGATTTGCGTCAGCGTGGTGAAGCAATTGGTTTTGTTTTTGGTAAACGCGAGCGTATCTGGAATACGTTTGATGCGCATCGTTTATTATTTTGGGCAGATAGATGCGGTGTTGGGTTGCAGCGAAAACTCAAACTGGCATTAATGCGTAGCTATCAAACAGAAGGTAAAAATCCGGGCGATCATCAATTGTTATTGCAATTGGTTGCTGAAGTTGGATTGGATCAAGCTGAAGCAAAAACGCTTTTGCAAACTGATGCGTTTGCTCAGGAAGTTCGTAATCTTGAACGAGAGTGGCATTTGTCCGGCATCAATGCCGTTCCTGGTTTGGTAATCAATCAACAACATTTATTGCAAGGCGCACAACCGGTTGAGTTGTTGGTGTCGGCGTTGCGTGAATTGAATAGTGAAGCCGTTTGATTGACTTGTTCACGAATTGGAGAATTTATGAGCGAACAAAATGAAAAAAATTATCTATGGGTACTTCTGTTAGTAGTCATCGTTATTGCCATCGTTGTTGTTTGGTGGTACTTCTTTTTTACAAAGGATGTTATGTACATTTACCCTGCTACTGGCCAATCCGAAAATGAAATACTTGGTCAAGCTGGAGATTACATCGGTGGAATTTTAAATCCACTCATTGGATTAGTTACCGTTTATCTGCTCTATAGAACATACGTTACCCAGAAAAAAGAGTTAAAAGAAACAGCTGAAGCTATGAAGACTCAGACTGAAATTGCTAATAAACAACTGGCATTAAGTAGAGATGAGCACTCGAGAGTTCAGTTGATTGAAATTATTACACATGAATATTCTGAATTTGAAAATTTATTTAAGTCAACATTCGACATGTCTGTAGACCCACCTGGATCTGATTTGCTGACTTTTATATTTGAAGGTAATAGAACTTTTAATTTGAATTACATGTTGAATTCGATTGAAAGTATGGATGCGAGAGGTGATCACATTGATGATCAAACATATTCGGATGTTATGAATCAACGATTTTTAGAATACGATCCAACGCAACCAGAAACGTATTTCTATCCTGTTTGGTTTCAGTTATTACTTGTCAAGCAATGCATAAAAAAAATCCACGAACTTAATATAGATTTAATAGCAGTGCTGCATCTTAAAAATATAGAAAGAATATGGTTTGTTAAATACTATGATGCATTATCAAAAGCTAAAGATGTTGGTGCACTAAACTCAACTGAATTTGAAGCTATGCTTCGAGAGATGCAAGCTGTTAGGAATGAAAAATTTAAATATACCGATAAATAAAGTTTATTCATGATTGAAAAATCACTGGATTCCTGCTTTCGCAGGAATGACGATGTGTTTGTAGTGTTCCTCGCTCCATTACCTTAATATGACCATTGCTATTTATTTTTACAACGGACAAATCAATGAAAACACCCGCACGCTTATTACCTCTACTTGAAGATGGTGTGATTGATGAAGTCATCAGACCATTGATGAGCGGTAAAGAGGCATCGGTATATGTGGTGCGTTGTGGCGATGAAATTCGTTGTGCAAAAGTTTATAAAGAAGCAAACAAACGCAGCTTCAAACAAGCCGTGACTTATCAGGAAGGGCGTAAAGTTCGCAATTCGCGCCGTGCACGTGCTATGGAAAAAGGTTCGAAATACGGTAAAAAACAACAGGAAGAATTGTGGCAAAACGCTGAAGTGGATGCACTTTATCAATTGGCCAACGCAGGGGTGCGGGTGCCGCAACCCTTTGGTTGTTTTGATGGCGTGTTATTAATGGAATTGGTGATGGATGACGAAGGAAATGTTGCGCCGCGTTTGAATGATGTAGCTATGTCTGCTGAACAAGCACGTGAAGATCATGAAGTGGTTATGCGCGATATTGTGCGTATGTTGTGTGCGGGAATTGTTCACGGTGATTTATCGGAATTTAATGTGTTGGTGGATGATTATGGCCCTGTCATTATTGATTTACCGCAAGCTGTGAATCCTGCTGCCAATAATTCTGCAAAAGCCATGTTTGAGCGCGATGTGAATAATATGACGCGTTATTACGCCAACTTCGCGCCAGAACTTTTGGAAACTCAATACGCAAAAGAAATTTGGGCGCTTTACGAAGCGGGTGAACTCCATCCGGATGTTGAATTGACGGGTCACTACGCAGAAGATCTGTCTCTTGCTGATGTGGAGTCTGTGATGATGGAAATCAAAGCCGCATTGGATGAACAGCAAGCGCGTGAAGCGCGATTGCGCGAAGGTTCTGAGTAATTTTTAAATCCATTTTGTTGTAAGGATTCTTATGTATCAAAACGCCATGTTGTTGGGCCTTTGCCAATTTTTATTTATGGCATCGGTTGCGGTGGGTTTATCGTTCACTGGAATTGTGGGTGAAAAAATGGTGTCGAACACAGCTCTATCGACATT
>CAMLRJ010000175.1 GCA_946482345.1 uncultured Cellvibrio sp. | reverse complement strand
GCCGGAAGGATGACACGCTGGAAAGCTTGATCGCACGGGCGGATAAAGCGCTTTATCAAGCCAAGGTGAATGGTCGCGATCAAGTGGTGTGCAATTAATCCAGAGCCTCATTCCCGGCACATAATTCCTTGGCAATCTTCCCTCCATTAATGATGATCATTGTCTAAATATCGTGTAAACACAGTCTGCCATTCGTCATCAGCAATGACACCCTGTTGTACCGCAATGGCATAATCCTGGCGTTCGAATGTCTCTGCCAGCAAATCGGTGCGTTTTGAATATTGTTGGTGAGATAGGAGCCAATGAATCAATAAATTCCAATGCTGTTTAACCAATCAATCACAACGGCCGCAAGATCTTGTGGTTGTTCGAGCGGAATTATATGGCCGCTGTCGTGAAATAAATGAACTGAAGCAGCAGGCATCGCATTGGCCAACTCGTTCGTTTCTTCCATGGGACGCAACGCATCATGAGTGCTTGCAATAATCAATGTCGGACAATGTATTGAATCCGTAGGAACATCCGCTCTGCGTAACCCGGATTGAGTTGCAAAGGCCTCATAACCCAAACGACTTCCCATTGCTCTGATCCGCGAAATCAAATGTGTATCCGATGCGTGACGGGGATGTAGTGATGCCGCAATGGACCTGGAACTTAATCCGCTGAACGTGGATGTAGATAGCGCACGTACAGCTTCCAATTTTGCCTTCGCTTGCTGCTCGGTATCCTCGCGCAATGAACTGGCGATGAGCACGAGCGCGCTCACTTTCTCGGGGTAATTGGCCGCTAGTTGCCTGGCAATATACCCGCCCAGCGAGAAGCCAATCAGCACGAAACGTTCAGGGGATTGTTCAGCAATGTGTTGCGCAATTTCCTTTATTGTATTTCCACCTGCCAGAGTCGCCCGCGATACTTTCCAATGGTTGGGTAGGAAAGGGCAGAAGCCATCCCATAGTGTTTCATCCAGCATGAAGCCGGGGATTAGCACCAGTGAAATGGGTTGGGGGTTATTCATGTCTATGGCCTAACCCTCGGGAAATGCTTTCATGATTTTCAACCACTACCGCCTCCAGATTTTACTTATTCTTAAGATCATTGTTGATTTTATCGAAGACTATTTTCCACTGGGCATCCGCCAGCTTGACAAGCTTTTTGTTGAGTCTTTGGAAGCTTTTACAGCGTAACTCCCACTGAATGTTAGCAATAGCCCTCAAGCTGGCATCAGGCTCATTTCTTTTGTATTTTTGTGCGTCCAGATTGTTTAGTACATTGATCCGATAGTCGAAAGCTTCTTTCTCTGAAAGTTTATTTTTAATCCTAATGCTCTCTACCAGGGCATCTAGTTTCTCTGTCTTGTCTTGTAAGTATGCTTGCTGTTGTTCATAGAAGACTTGTATTCGGCTTTAACCATCTCCTGCGTGCATTTGGCAATACATGTGGTTGGTAAGGCGTAGATGAAAATTATGGTTGCGAGAATCTTCATGATGCGGACCTATCTGGAAAGCTGATACTTAATGGTCATTTTATCGCTCTCTCCGTTCGTGAAATTGTTCCGGATAGATTCTGCGATGATAGTATTGCTTATACATTTATCAACTATCTGCATGGACCTTTTGTCCAATATTTCAGAGCCGCTACTGGAATGTACCTTAACCGTAAACGTTCCGGCGTTCTCCGGTTGAACGGTGATCTCAGTCGTGCCCTCTATGCGTCGTGAAAGAGCAACGGCTGGGTAGGATGGTAATCGCATGCACTTTCGTAAGCCAACAAGAGGCTTTTTGTCTCCCTTTCGCCAGACGAAGTGGAGGGTCTTGTAAAAGTATTGGGGGTAGGTGACATCGTCCAGACCGTCAGTAAATGTGCAGGTTTTCAACGTTGCCAAGATTTCTTCATCTTGTGCTGTAGTGCCTGAAGAGTTTTCCAATTCAATTTTCTTGGTGCTTCCATCTGGATTCACGAACACGTTTACATCAACGCTGCCATCTGACTCCGCGTCGGACATATCAGGAATGGCGCAGCCGGTTTGCCAGTTCACTCTGTCTCTCATGAGCATCTCTTTTTTAGCCAGAGTGGAGGGTGATAACGAGTATTGCTCGGCTTGGGTTGGGCTAATCATCGACAGCAGAGCAAGGCTGGAGCAAAAGATAATAGTGTTCTTTTTCATACAGTGTTTCCGCGATCGTCGAGCGCTAAAGATTATTTTGACGTTATTGTAGAATTAAATTCCTAGGCTTCTTGTCAGGGGAAATGAGCAGCTTGTCTAAATACTGCGGATCGTAAAACGTATTCCATGGTGACAGTGCATAATAGGCGTTCATTAGCTCTCTGAGATTGGCGGAACCCACGATGTTTACGTTGAGGTACCTATCTTTCGCGAGCTGATCCAGGTCAAAATATTTTCTTGTGTCGAGAGGTACTCTATTATCAACCACCTCCCACTCTCCCGCATCCAGCAGTCCCACAGAAGAAAACTTTAGCGCTACTAATAAGTTGTCGGTAAGTTCCTCAATATTCTCGGCAGCTCCTTCGATGAGGCGTATATCAAAAAAGGCACATACTGCGCTATTCAAGGCCTCCTTTGTTTTGCGGATTACTTGCCCAACCGTATACGTTCCGTCAAGCAGAGGGACAAGAAAAACATCGCCATTTTTCCACTTTTGTTTTCTAGCCATTTAGTTGATATCCATCTTTCGGGGAAAAACCTAAAGCAGACCTTTCTCAAAACTAAGCTCAGGCGGTCCATGCTTTATCTCTGCGCTCTTGAAAACTCTCGGTAATTAAGAAGCTATCTTTTTAATCCGTGTCATGTTCTCTGACGCGGAAACCTTGTAGATTTCATGCTTAACCAGGATTTATATATTCGCGAATCAAACCGCCTGTTAATCCGGCCTTTTCAATTTCTGCTTTTATCTTTGCAGTGATAAATAAGTTTGGGAAATAACCTTTAACCAAGAAAATTGAACTATTTATGTCATCTGGCTCTTGAATGTATGCATGAGTGCATGGACCTATATGACCATCTTCGTAGATTTTGAATTTCGAGCGTGCTTTATCCATAAGATCTTGAACGTTGATGACATTGAGCAAGTACCACTGTTCGTGGTCCCTAACTACGGGAAGGAATTCAGCTTGCGCTCCAATAATGGGTTGTAAGACTTGGTATGCTTTTTCTGATAACGCTATTGCTCCGCCCATGAATTTGGTGAGATCCGCCACTTGATCATTTGGTAATGTGAATTCATCTTCAACCCATACGACTTCTGGCGATTTCCACTGGTTAAGTTTGGATTCTCCATTCCAACGCATACAGTTGAAAGCCATATAATCTTTCCCTTCAGGAAGATCCAGTTCCTTGAAGCCCTCGGGCATTACTGAAAGTAGATATATCATTGCTTAGAATCTCTCTGCGCCAGGAAGGTAGTGGTTTATCGGATAAACACCTCGTTTCAACTCATTTGCGATGTCTTTTAATAGGCGTTTCATATCCTCTTTGTCGGCGTTTTGCTCGTACGCCTGAATGATTTGATAATTTACATTGGCGTAATATGGCTTGGTATGAACCGGGTTGTGAGTGTAAGCCTGTTTCAAAACGCCTTTTTTCTTGGAAATCTCATCGGCAGGTAGAAATACCCCATTGGCCGGATCATCCAAATCGATACCCAGCGCTTGCAATATTTGGGCGGCTTTTCTTGCGCGATGGCAGTTTTTAGCCACTATGTGGTGGGCGTGATAGTTATATTTCGCATCGGGAAGACCTTGGGATTTAATCAAAGCCTTCCTTAACTTACTGCTAAATTCTTTTCTGGCAGCAGCTCTTTTTTGATGTTAGTGCTTATGATTTTTTCAACAGAGGAGAATGTCCCGCCCTTGGCATGAGCTTGTTCAGCATAGAGAATATCTTGTTCTCTTCCTAGGAGGTAATTTTTTATAGCCTCGTTGATTACTCTTTCGTTTGTGATTATATCTTTGAGTGCATATTTCAGTTCTAGTGGGTCATCATAAAGATCCCAATAAAAATCCAATTTCAAGATTCTCTCCTTTTAAGTTGGAAACTAATGTTTCTCACAAAGGCTGTCTGTTATTTCATTTTAAATAAGTTTCGCAATGACAGCCCGGTTAAAAATAAACCCATTAGCGTTAGTATTTTCTGAATCAAAATCACTAAGTACACTGAGATTCCCATATTTCCAGAAAACAATGCGTCTTTTGCTTCCCATGCTATTTTTTCAAAGCCGGGGATTGATATTAATGAAAATTGAAATAAGACACCGAGCATGTCACATCCATTCGATCCAGGTACGCAGGGACTTAGATCAGCCATAAATGCATAGGATATAGATGCCAGAATCCAAGGTGTAAGAATCAATAGCAAAAGAGGTCTTGATGTGCTAAAACCATAATCACTGGTAACTGTATACAATCTATATAGCCAATATTGGCGTTTGTTCAGAAGAGCTTCTTCCTGCATCTCCAATTTGAAGAAAAGTTGTTCCATTCGCAAATCTTGCTTCTGAGAAAAAGCTAACTTTAAAGCGCAGTAGGCGCCGGCAGCCTTATGATCTCCACTGGGTGGAGGGAACTGAGCTTTATAGAAGCTGCTATTTTGGTGAATTTTGCATTCATAAAAATGTGGTGCAGATTTAAAAACAGTGGTTTTTGAATTTTTATGAGACACATCCCTATCAGAGCTCTGGTCCAAAGGGCCAAAGTCTACTGGTCCTGTAAAAACGCGTCCGTTAAAAATCACACTTTTTGAAAAATTTGCTCCCCTAAAAGACGCGGCGCTAATTGAGCCTGGATCGAGTCCCTCTTCGATAGCCTGCTTTTTTCTGGTTTCAAAATTGCTCTGATAATAACGCGTCAACGCCTTCCAGTCGCTGGCTGAAAAATCAGCTGATCCATGAAATTTTGCACCGGAAAAATCTATGTTCTGTTTAACGGAGTCTAACTCATTGAGTGTGCGAAGACTGAATTGAGATCCGTTATAATTTGCATTATCGCCAAATTCAGTGTGTGAAAAATTAGCTGCTTCAAAAAATTGGGAGCCTGGAAAAAAAGCCATGCCCTTAAAAACGGTTTTCTCAAAGTGTGCTCCTTTGTGAAAACTGGCGCCTCTAAAAACGGCGTTTTCCCCAAAGCAAACTTCACGAAAAAAGGCTGGGCTTAGAAACTGTGCTCGCCAAAACATTGCGGGTTTCAGAAAAATGGCTTTAGAAAATACGGCGTTACCTTTAAAGACTGAATCATTGAAATCTGTTGCCGAAGAAAACTCGGAACCATTAAAGTTGACATCTTTTTCAAAGATGACTTTATTGAATTCTGCCATTCCCGTAAAGCGAGCATTCGAAAAATTTACTCCATGATGGAATTTTACTTCGTTGAAATTGGCTGAGTCTGTACCAAAAGTTGAGTCAGTAAATTTAACGTGGCATTTAAAAGTGAAATTTCGGAAAATGAAGTGATAATTCTGAAAGTTAACGCCTGAGAAATCGGCGGCATTCCTTTCGTTAGAAAACTCTTCTTGCCATTCATTCCACGCGTCTTTGCCGCAGAGTGCCAAATCTAAACATTCGCTAGATTTTATTTTCTCAGGGTTGGCAATTTTTGCTATGTTTCCGTTGCCTTCGTATACTTTTAATCCAGCCATATTGTTATTGCGCCCTGTTCTTCTACGGGAGTAATAGCTCGACGAAAATAAAAGCCGCTACCAAGTCTAATCATTTATTCATGACTAACTTAATAGCGGCTTTGCCATTCAATAGCAGTTCCTGTGCTTTATGTAAACAACCGGGCATCGCTGTCCTAGCTATACTCGCATCATCATCAAGCTTAATCCCAACTCAACGCCCCACCAGTCTGATACTCAATAACCCGCGTCTCAAAGAAATTCTTCTCCTTCCGCAAATCCATAATTTCACTCATCCACGGGAAGGGATTCTGTGCACCTGGATACTGCTCTTTCAAACCAACTTGTGAGCAGCGGCGGTTGGCGATGAAGTGCAAATACTCTTCCATCATGGCGGCGTTCATGCCGAGGACGCCGCGGGGCATGGAGTCGCGGGCGTAGGCGATTTCGAGTTCGGTGCCTTGCAGGATCATCTGGATAACTTCTTGCTGGAATTCTTGCGTCCACAGGTGTGGGTTTTCCAGTTTGATCTGGTTGATCACGTCGATACCGAAGTTCAAGTGCATGGATTCATCGCGCAGGATGTATTGGAACTGCTCGGCGACGCCGGTCATCTTGTTGCGGCGGCCCATGCTGAGGATTTGGGTAAAGCCGCAGTAGAAGAAGATACCTTCGGTGACCACGTAGAACGCCACGAGGTTGCGCAGCAGTTCCTGGTCGTTTTCCGGGGTGCCGGTTTTGAAGGTGGGGTTGCCGAGGCTTTGGGTGTGCTTGAGGCTCCACGCGGCTTTGTTGGCAACGCTGGGTAATTCGCGGTACATGTTGAAGACTTCACCTTCGTCCATGCCCAGGGATTCGATGCAGTATTGGTAGGCGTGGGTGTGGATGGCTTCTTCAAACGCCTGACGCAGGATGTACTGGCGGCACTCGGGGTTGGTGATCAAGCGGTAGATCGCCAGTGCGAGGTTGTTGGCGACCAGTGAGTCGGCGGTGGAAAAGTAGCCGAGGCTGCGCATGACCAGGCGGCGCTCGTCTTCGGTGAGGCCGTCTTTGCTGCGCCACAGGGCGATGTCGGCGGTCATGTTCACTTCTTGCGGCATCCAGTGGTTGGAGCAGCCGTCCAGGTATTTTTGCCAGGCCCAGTCGTACTTGAAAGGAACGAGCTGGTTGAGGTCGGCGCGGCAGTTGATCATTTGCTTGTCGTCAACCTGGATACGTGCGGCGCCCATCTCCAGTTCTTCCAGTCCGGGGGTTGGGTCCAGGTCAGCCAGGGCGGCGCGGGCTTTGGCCAGTTCGGGGCTGACTTTTTCAGTGGGTTTGTTGCTCGGTGCGGCAGCCTGGGTTTCTGTATCTGCCGGGCGTGCAGGGGCTTGCGGCTCGCGGTAGGCGGGGGCCGGCTTTGCTTTGGGGGTTTCTTCGTTGTTGAAATCGTCCCAACTCAGCATGGGTTTGGTCCTTTCTGTTGAGGGTTT
>CAMLRJ010000174.1 GCA_946482345.1 uncultured Cellvibrio sp. | reverse complement strand
TGGCCACGAGGTTCTCTTTCACGAAAGTCCAACCTTTCCCGCACGAGTGGGGCTGCACTCGCATGATCAGTGCATTGAGGCTGTAGCAGAATCAGACTTGGTCATATGTTTGATCGACAAACGATACGGTGGAAAATATGCAGGTGCGCGTTTGCCAACAATACCGGACCAAGCATTTGAAATTCTAGGAGTGACGAAGACTGGCAAGAAAAAGAAGTACTCAATTCAAGTTTTAGCAAAAGACCTCTCCATTACCTGGATAGAGCTGATCACCGCGCACGGTAAAGGAATCCCTGTAGTTACATTTGCTCGGCAGCGAACGCTGGATGAAAAGGAAACACGTCGTAGAAATCAATTTTTATCGTCTTTTGTTCCTGCTTACGCGGAAAAGAACGAGTTATTTGATCTCTTGGATTGGATAACAAAGCAGAAAGTAAATAATTGGATTGCACCATTTATTTCCATCGTTGACTTCGAACAAAAGTTAGTCACCTGGATGAAGGAACTCGAAAAGACAATTGCTACACCCAAGGAGGAAGATCAAGAAGACTCTGGGTCAAAAAGCCGAATTTGCGTAATCGTAGAGGGTGAAATTGATCGGTTATTTGTCTCATTCCTCGTAGGTGAGCTAAACCTGACACAACAGTTCGTTATTATCCCAACGTACGGCAAATATAACGTGCTGAACAACTTCAAGACAGTCGTTGCCCAATACGCAAAGATATTCGAACACGTAATCGTTCTACTCGATAGTGACTCAGAGTCAGAACCAGAGTTGGAACAGAATCGACAGCAGTTAAGGTCAATGATTTCGGATAGTGGCGCGAAAAATATAACTTCATTTTTCGCGCACCCTTCAATTGAGGCTTGGATTGCAGCTGGGCTCAGTGGAGATGAATTTCAAGCTCCAGAACAAGGGCTAGTTACAAAAAACGTGTTCGTGAAGCGCTTTGGTAAAGTGTCAGTTAATCACGTGCGAAATCTACTGATTCATCAATTTTCTTACGACCATGCTATGAAAACATCTAATGATTTTCACAATTTTGTGGAATATTTGATGAGTCTAGGGCGCCAAGATGTGGTCTAACGCGAAGTTCCGCTCTTGGCCGAAAGCAGACATATGTCTGCGAACTTGCAAGCAAATTGGAACTCGTTGCTTATCGAATGCCAGTTAAAAAAACGGAAGAAGCATTCTGTGATTAAATTTGAAAGATACCCTCACGTTCAAGATCTATTTGAATATTACCTGGAACAACAGGGTAGGGACGACGTTAAAGAAATTTTGCAAGTAGGCGTAAAAACAGAAAATGATGCTGAGCTGATTTCAAGATTTGCTTGGAAAATGGTGGAAATGATTAATGACGATGAAGAAAATGGGATAGAAGTGTTTGGACGTACGGACAACACAGATATGCTTCCAGATTTGAGTTATGAAATGACCAGGTACATGAAGTCTGTTGGGTTTTACAGTATTTGGAAAAAGATATCTGAAGAAGAAATGACCTAACGATGAATGTTATTTTGATTCATACCGCCTGAAGAATTAACCGGGTCAGAGTTCCTGTGATTAAATTTTAAATAAATCCTCACTTCAATATCTATTTGCAGATTGCCTGAAACAGAAGGGTAGGGCGACGTTAAAGAAATTTTGCAAGTAGGCGTAAAAACAGTGGCGCTGAGTTAATTTCTCTAATAACAATATTCAATATTCTATTAATCAATCTTGGTACGGATTTAAATTGGCCGGATTAATTCGCAAGCTTTCATTTCTCTTCATGATAAAAATAAATTGGCGCTGAAATTACATTTTAACTGTCTGATAACATTTTTGATCCGATACAGCAATGGCTGTATGGTTGCTGATTGAGTTATATTTAAAAAATAATCTTTTGTCATGACAATCATTTATTGACTATTGTGTTAATCCGGAAAAGTGATAATAATCAAAATGATTTTGTAATTGAAATCACTTTAGTATCAAAAAAATGACCCAATTTCTTTAATTAAAAAAGGAGAATTATTTACCAATTAAAAATTTTCGCTGCGTTTTTCAAGTAAATATACAAGGCATTTACATTTTTTAATTCATATTCAGGAGCAATAGATCATGAAAAAAATTGCGGCATCAATAGCATCAGGTTGTGTGCTATTAAGCTCGGCATTCGCACAAGCAGAAGAGAAAGGATTTCCTCTTTCTTCCAGCCTTTGGACTAATTGGCAAATACCTGTTTGTTGGGAAAATGAAGCGGCGGCTTCTGCCAATCAACGAGGCTGGATTCAAAATGCAGTTGCGAGAACATGGGAAGCAAATTCAGATTTACGATTTATCGGCTGGGGGCAGTGTCAAGCCAGCTCTTCAGGCATTCGCATAAGAATTCAAGATGCTGGTCCTCACACTAAAGGATTGGGAAAAAACTTGAACGGTGTGATAGATGGAATGGTATTAAATTTCACCTACCAAAATTGGTCACCCAGTTGCCAAAATAGCATTCAATATTGTTCGGAAGTTATCGCAATACATGAATTTGGTCATGCATTAGGTTTTGCTCACGAACAAAATCGAGGCGACACACCAAGATCCATTTGTACAGATGACCCTCAAGGATCAAACGGTGACGTACTGTTTGGCGCTTGGGATCTTGCGTCTGTCATGAATTACTGCAACCCCAACTGGAGTGGCGCAGGCAATCTAAGTGCAACTGACATCAAAATGGCGCGGACATACTATTCATCTGCTGGCGCAAATGCTGCTTACTTCAACCCGGTATATGCGGTTGGTGATAATGGAGCGACTGCACCTAACGGTATAGGCGGATATGACCTCTTAAGCCCTTCAGATAAATTATTTTCTTTTGATTTTAATGGCGATAAGCGTGACGATTTATTTGCATATCGTCCAGGCGCAGGTGCTGCTTTCGTTATGCGATCAGAGGGCAATGGAAGTTTCACTGCTGTACATGCTGTCGGAGACAATGGTGGGGCTGCACCTAATGGTATAGGTGGATTTGACTTTTTGAGTGGCGATGATCGTGCATTTCCTTTCGATTTTAATGGCGATAAGAAAGATGATCTTTTCATTTACCGCCCCGGAAGAGGTGCTGCTTATGTCATCAAATCAGAAGGCAATGGTAGCTTTACCACATCTTATGCAGTGGGTGATAACGGTTCAGCAGCGCCTAATGGCATAGCGGGTTATGACCTGCTCAGTACTGCAGACAATGTATTACCACTGGACTACAACGGTGATGGACTGGATGATTTGTTGCTTTACAGAGCCGGAAGGGGTGCGGCATTTATTGCGCGTTCAAATGGCGATGGCAGTTTTACGACGACCTACGCTGTGGGTGACAATGGTTCAGCTGCTCCAAACGGTATAGGTGGCTATGATCTACTCAGCACAGCTGACAAAGTTCTGGTCTTCGATTTTAACGCTGATAATCGTGATGATTTGCTGATATACAGACCGGGCACAGGAACAGTATTTGTTTTGCGCTCCAACGGCGATGCTAGCTTCACGGCTGTCTACGCTGTAGGTGACAATGGTGCGGCAGCTCCCAACGGTATAGCGGGTTACGATTTATTAAGTGTATCTGACAAGGTGTTAGCCTTTGATTTCAATGGCGACAATCTTGATGACATTGTTCTATATCGCCCGGGCCGCGGTGCTATTTTTGTTGCTCGCTCTATAGGTGATGGAAGTTTTGCAACTGTCTACGCCGTTGGTGATGATGGAAGTGCAGGCGCGAATGGCATAGGAGGCTATGACTTACTGGATGTAAATGATGCAATACTTCCTTTTGACTTCAATGGCGACAAGAACGATGACCTGTTTATTTATCGAATTGGTAAAGGTGCCGCTTTCGCTGTTAAATCAAATGGCAATGGCTCCTTTAGCACTTTGTACGGCGTACTCGGAAACACCAGCAACGGCATTAAAGGTATAGGTGGGTATGACTTACTGAGCCTTGCCGATAAAGTGTTAACGTTTGATTTTGACGGCGACGGCAAAGATGATTTGTTACCACACAGGCCAGGTAGAGGTGCAGTCTTCGTTGTGAGGTCTAACGGTGAATAATCAGTTGAGTTTTTGAACGTAAATAAGATTCAGGTTTTAAAAAATCGGACATCAATTGATGTCCGATTTTTTTTAAGCCTGCGATGATTTGTTTAATCCTCCATACCGTTAATTTTTTGCATTCATTTGGTGCTTGCTGATTTTTAGCTTCAGATGTTTTTGCACAATATCAATGCATGATCAAAAATCCAAAAGTTAAAAAACTGTGCGCCAAAAACGGAATGATCACCAACTCGGTGCTGCATCATTTTTTTATTATTTTTCAAATTAAAAAACACTGAATCGATAATATGTTGATTTGCATGAAAATTTTCATCGCAAATCTTTGCATTTCTTCACTTGGCACAAGCGTTGCTCTAGCGGAATTAGATCACATCAACTTTGGATGCTCCAAATAATCAACGATGTCGATTCCTAAAGCTCACATTACATCTGGAGAATGCTCTATGAAAAAAAATATGTTGCCACTCGCGCTGTCAGCAAGTTGTTCTTTGTTTGTTCTCGCATCGACCGTTGAAGCAAAAACTTTTACAGAATCCATGCAGCAGGGCAGCAGTATTAAAGTTAATTTCCGTACCCGTTATGAAGACGTAACAGAAGATGTATTGAATACCGATGTTGATCGTGAAGCTGATGCCTGGACAACCCGTTCGCGATTGTCATATCAATCCGGCCCATGGAATGGTTTTAGTTTTGGTTTGGAAATGGACAACGTCGCTGAGATGACAAACGATTACGATTACCGCAGTGCAGCCAACGACACACGTTATCCTGCTGCAACCACAGCTGTTATTGCTGACCCCATTGGTACTGAAATAAATCAGGGTTTTATTAGCTATGCGAATTTTAATAATCAGGTGAGATTGGGTCGTCAGCGTTTGGTGTTGGATAATTCGCGTTTTGTTGGCAACGTTGGCTGGAGACAAAACGAACAAACCTATGATGGTTTTTCATGGACTAACAAAACTATTCGCTACACCAACTTCACATACGCTTACATCAAAAATGTGAATCGCGTTTTTGGAAATGAAAATGCGATTGGCGATATTCACATGGATAGCCATGTATTGAATGCAAGTTATACCGGCATTGAAGCAGGAAAATTAATTGGTTACGCCTATCTGTTTGATGTCAATGATCCGCTTTCACAATTGGGTTTAACCAGTGATACTTTCGGTGTTCGTTGGCAGGGTACGATTGGTGAATCATTCCTCTATAACCTCGAATATGCAATGCAAAAAGATGCAGGCGCTAATCAACAATTTGAAGCTGATTATATGTTGGCGGAAGCAACCTGGAACGTATCACGATTCAGTTTTACTCCAGGTTATGAAGTCCTGGGTTCTGATGAAGGGCTTTACGGTTTCGCAACACCTTTTGCAACCTTACACGCATTTAATGGATGGGCTGATAAATTTTTGGCAACACCAGCAGTTGGATTGGAAGACAAGTATTTCAACTTGGGTGTTACTTTCGCTGGTGCGCAAGCGATACTCAGTTACCACAAATATGATGCTGATACTGCTTTAGCCAATCAACCCAAAGCTGACTTTGGTAGTGAAATTAATTTCAGTTTGAGCAGAAAATTTGGTGCAATCGTTTGGACTGCAAAAGTGGCTGAATATTCAATGGGCGACAATCTTGGCGCCAATTACACAGATACAACCAAATTCTGGGTAATGGCAGACTGGAATTTTTAATCGTCTAGTATGACGCTAACCGGCGTCGTTTTTCGGTGGGCTTCGGCCCACCTTTTTTTATTCGTCATTCAAAGCGCTAAAATTTTATAGTAAGCATCTTTGGGTTGATGTTTGCGATCAAACAATAAGGGGTAATTGGTTCTGCCTTTTATGGGAAAATTATTTAACCAGCTCATGTCATCGGTTAAACCCCAAAGTGTAATGCGGTCAATTTTATCTTTGTGTTTGATAAACAGTTTGAATAAGTCTTCGTAGCGTTTACTGAGCTGATCATTAATTTGTTTCGACATTCCATTCTTGAATGGGTCACGCTCAGGTGTATAGTCAAAACGCGTGGAAATTTCAGCGACAGGTATATTCCAAACAGAAGGTAATATATCCACATCCAATTCAGTGATGTGAATCCGCAAACCCATATTGTAATAAGCCACAATACTTTTTTCGATTTCTTCTATGCTCGGGCCATCAATAGCAACATGCAATTGCATTCCCAATCCATGTACGGGAACGCCGCGTTTTTGTAATCGTTTAATTAACTCCAGTGTCGTATTGCGTTTGTCCGGTTGCTCGTTGTTGTAATCGTTATAAATAAGGTGCACATCGGGATCAACTTCATGAGCATAATGAAATACCTTATCAATAAATTCTTCGCCAAGAATATTGTAGTAATGGCTTTTGCGCATTTGCTTGTCATCACCAACTGCTTCATTGACTGCATCCCATTCAGCCAGTTTTCCCTTGTAACGGCTAACAATAGTAGTGACATGTTCTTTAATTTTTTTGTCGAGTTCTTCGGCTTTAATATAATCGCCATTTTTGTTTTTAAAAACCGAATCAGGCGTTTGACTATGCCACGCAAGGCAATGGCCCACAGCATGTAATTTATGTTGTTGTGCAAAGTTTACAAATGCATCCGCATTGTCCCATTTCCATCCACCATCTTCGGTTCGCACGCGTTCCCATTTTAATTCGTTTTCCGGAGACACAGACGAGAAATCCCGTTTGATAATTTCTGTTAAATTCGGATATTTATTGTTAGCAATGGATGAGTTAATCGCTGCGCCAATCAGGAAGCGATCTTTATAGGCATCTTTTAGTCCGGTTTTTGCCGAAGCAGTTGCCATAGCCGTCATGGATAATTGAGCTGCCGTTATACTGGCGCCAGTTGCTAATAAAAATTGTCGTCGAGTTGAATTCATATTTTATGCCGCTTATGTGTTATTGGTGATTAATTGCAGGTGAATTATAAAATACCAAGTCATGCAATCCAGTATCATTTGCATGATTTAACACAGGAATGGTTATTGTTGTGCTTTAGGATCAAACCAGAGTTCAGCTCTT
>CAMLRJ010000173.1 GCA_946482345.1 uncultured Cellvibrio sp. | reverse complement strand
ACATTGAAATTATGGATGGCTTGCAAGAAGGCGATAGCATCATCATTTCTTCACTCACTACCTCAGCCACTGACGACCAAATTTTGATAACAGATTAATTTCAGGAGACTCACCATGTTAAAAATGCAATCCGTAAAAAAAATCTACCGAACCGACATGATTGAAACCCACGCGTTGCGCGATTTTAATCTTGAAGTAAAAGAAGGTGAATTTGTGGCAGTGACCGGGCCTTCAGGTTCCGGGAAAACTACCTTCCTCAATATCGCTGGATTATTGGAAACTTTTGAAGAAGGACACTACCTGTTAGACGGACAAGATGTCAGCCGATTAAATGACAATGTCCGTTCTAAATTACGCAACGAAAAAATTGGATTTATTTTTCAGGGATTTAATCTGATTTCTGATCTCAATGTTTTTGACAATGTTGATGTGCCACTGCGCTACCGTGGGTTTTCTTCATCAGAAAGAAAAAAACGTATTAATGACGCATTGGAAATGGTCGGTCTCGCCGCACGAGCACGTCATCTACCTTCACAATTATCGGGTGGACAACAGCAGCGTGTCGCCATTGCACGTGCGCTTGCCGGTGAACCCAAATTTTTACTGGCGGATGAGCCAACCGGTAATCTCGATTCCTTAATGGCTCGACAAGTGATGGAGATGCTTGAAGACATCAACAAAAATGGCATGACCATTGTGATGGTGACTCACGACCCGGATTTGGCACGACGCGCACATCGCAATATACAAATAGTAGACGGGCAAGTGACTGATTTTAAAATCTATGAATCCTATGTCGATTCGCACACTGCAAAAAATACAGATAACGCAAAACATCTGACGGCAAATAGTCTTTAGTCTGGAGCGAAAAAAATGTGGAAATATTATTTGCGACTGTCCTTGCATAGTCTGCGCAAAACGCCAATTTTATCCTTGTTGATGGTGCTTGCCATAGCAACCGGTATCGCTGCCAATTTGACTATTCTCACCATGCACTCAGTGGTTTCCAGTAATCCAATGGCACACAAAAATGATCAAATCTTCGCGGTGCAACTTAACGCATGGGACCCCGAACGGGAATATTTTGCGCTCAATGCTATTCCACCACAGGTTACCTATCAGGACGCCAAAGCACTTTACGACGCACATCTAGCGGATGAAACTGTCATCATGCGTAAGGCAGGGATCACTATCCAGATTCCTGAATCCACAGAACTTCCTTCTGCCCACGCGACCCGCATGACCACGCGTGATTTTTTCAGCATGTTTGATGTGCAATTTATTTACGGTGGCCCCTGGAGTCAAAACGCAGACAATGGCCCCGAGCATGTGGTTGTTCTTAGTGAAGGTATGAACAACAAATTCTTTAAAGGTGAGAATAGTTTGGGAAAAACTATTTTGATGGATGGTGAACTATTTACGGTAGTGGGTGTGATCAGTGACAGATGGCAGCTGGTGCCCAATGTTTACGATTTGAATAATCTACCCTTTGAAGCAGCAGCAGACGCTTACATTCCATTCTTTTTTTCGGCAGCCAAACCTTATCAAGGTTGGGGCAATTATCAGAATTGGTCAGATCAAAACATACGAAATCACCAGGATTTTTTACAAAGTGAGACAGTCTGGATACAAGCCTGGGTCAGCCTTAATTCTGCTGAAAAGCGACAAGAATTTACCCAGTTTCTGGATAACTATATTTCCACACAAAAGGAGCAAGGCCGATTCAAACGATCACCAGGTTATCAACTGAATACACCACAAGAATGGCTCAAGATTAATAAGGTAGTGTCGAAAGACAATAATCAATTGTTAATGATCTCATTCGTGTTTTTGATGATTTGTTTGGTCAATAGTACCGTACTAATGCTCGCCAAATTTTTGCGCAAAGCACCTGAGACGGGCATTAGACGAGCACTCGGCGCGAGTCGTCATTCAATATTTTTTCAACACTTAACCGAAGCCTTTATCGTCGGCACTGCGGGTGCTTTACTCGGTTTATTTTTATCACTCGGCGGACTCGCAGCTGTACGCGCGCTTTATAGTAATTATGAAAACGTTGCAGTTTTTAATGGTGTGACGGTCGTAGCAGCCGTATTACTCGCGTTGGCGGCAACTCTATTGAGTGGTTTTTTACCAGCCTGGCGAATTAGTCACGCAGCGCCAGCAAAATATCTAAAAACTCAATAACATCCATCAATAAAAAATGGGCACAAGGCCCATTCCAGGATAATTTTATGTTAGATCTCATACCGATTATGAAAAGTTTGTGGCGAAATAAAACCGGGCCACTGCTAATTATTCTTCAGCTTTCACTCACCATTGCCGTGGTCAGCACGGCATTGTTTGTCGTCAGTGAGCGCATAGCCAAAATTGAGCGGCCCAGCGGATTAGTAGAAAAAGAATTGTTCAAGTTATGGATGCGAAAAAACTCACCTGATGTGGACATGGAGCAAATCGTGGAAAGAGATATGGAAATTATTCGTGCGACACCGGGCGTTATTGACGCTACACCTATATCAAGCCTGCCCTTATCGGGAGGTGGATCTTCTTCATCACTCTACATAAATCCGGACAATAAACTCGCGGATTTTCCCACAGCAATTTATGAAATGACCGACCATGGTTTGCCGACACTCGGATTGACATTAATAGAAGGGCGAAATTTTAATGCAAACGAAGTCAACTTTTTTGCGCAAGAAAATACACCGGAACAGATTGTTGTTATTATCACCCGGGATCTTGCCGAGAAAATGTTCCCCAATGAATCCTCTGTCGGTAAAACGGTATACATGGGAAATACCCAATTAACTATCATAGGTGTTGTTGAACGCTTGATGGCCCCCTGGCCTGACTCGGATTTCGCCACCAGTGCAACAATTCTTCCCGAGATTATGAAAGATAATGCGATCAATTATCTTGTGCGAACCAATAGTGAACAACGGGATGAAATCATGCATGCTCTGGTTGAAAAGTTACGTGCCATCGACAGCACGCGTTTGATCGCAGATGAAAAATCAGTACAACAAATAAAACGCAAGACCTACACCAGTGATTATGCAATGATCAAAATATTGTCATTCGTAATATTTTTGCTGACCTTCGTTAACGCCTTGGGAATTTTCGGCCTCACCACATTTTGGGTAACCCAGCGCCGCAAACATATAGGCATCCGGCGTGCACTGGGCTCCACCAAAGCCGGTGTCATGCGTTATTTCATGCTGGAAAACGCCAGCTTGGTGCTATTCTCTGCAATTATCGGTAGCACTATTGCTTACGTGAATAGCAGCTACATGGCACGAACCCAGGGTATGGAACTGCTTCGAGTAGAATATCTGCTGATAACCATAGTGTTTTTATTAGTGGTGACTTTATTGGCAGCCTATTCCCCCATTCGAAAAGCTGCGCAAATTTCGCCCGTCGAAGCTGTTTCCAACGTGTAAATGCATGTGAGATTTATGTCAAAAGAATCTGCTCAAAAAATTTTGATTGTTGATGACAATCCTGCGGTTGGCAAAGCGCTGCATTTGTTGCTTGATGTACATGACATTGCCGCAGAAATTGCGCTGACACCTCAAGCAGCCATCAAGCGTTTGCAAGAGGACAGCAGCATAGCGTTGGTTGTGCAGGATATGAATTTTTCCGAAGACACGACTTCAGGTCAGGAAGGCAAATCGCTTTTTTATAAACTCAGACAACTACGGCCCGATATTCCCATTATTTTAATTACCGCATGGACGCAACTCGAAACCGCTATTGAGTTGGTGAAGAGTGGTGCCGCTGATTATATCGCCAAGCCCTGGGACGATATTAAATTAGTGACGACCATTAAAAATTTATTGGAGCTGGAAGATTTACAACATCAGCAACGATTACAAGCGCAAACCTTATTGACTGAAAAAGCGCGCTTGTTAGAAACAGCAAATCTTTGCGGGCTGATTTACCAAAGCGCTTCCATGCATGCATTGGTCAGCCTTGCGGTAAAAATTGCGCGTTCGGATGTCCCCGTACTAATCACTGGCCCTAATGGTTCGGGCAAAGAAAAAATTGCGCAAATTATTCAGGCCAACTCACGAGTCAACACTGGCCCATTTGTGTGCGTCAATGTCGGCGCATTACCACAAGATTTAATCGAAGCAGAATTGTTTGGTGCTGAAGCCGGTGCTTATACCGGCATAACCAAAAAGCGTATCGGCCGTTTCGAAGCGGCGGATGGCGGCACTTTATTTCTCGATGAATTGGGCAACCTGTCAGCAACAGGCCAAGCAAAATTGTTACGGGTTTTACAATCCGGTGAATTCGAGCGTTTGGGTTCAAGTGAAACCCGTCATTGCAATGTGCGGGTTATCAGCGCGACCAATACTCATCTCGAACGAGCAATTAAAAACGGTGAATTCCGCGAAGATCTATTTTATCGCCTCAATGTATTTGAATTAAAAGTTCCGCCATTGGAAGAACGCAAGGAAGATATATTACCGCTCATACACCACTTTCTTCGTGGGCAAGCACATCTGGACCATTCTGTTTTGCAGGCATTGCATTCTTACCACTGGCCGGGCAACGTACGCGAATTGGAAAACGCCTGCCAGCGAGCACTGATATTAAATGAAGGCGGCAAACTTCAACTCAAGGATTTTGGTTTACCTATAGACGAAACCACAATTGACAGCTACAAACCTGTGATCGCAGAACCCTCACGTGAAGTGATCGAAATGGTGCTACAACAAAATCAGGGGGTTGTGGCACAGGCCGCGCGTCAGTTAGGTTTTTCTCGACAAGCACTCTATCGTCGGTTGGAAAAATATAAGATTGAATATCATCAATAAAAAACTTTCTCTCGAAGGAAAACTCTGCCTGATAGTCGGGCTATCGGTCACGCTTGGCTTGGGAATTCTTGCCTTATTTTTGATACTGTTTGATGAGCTCTGGACGGCAATCATAATCGCACTACCCATTGCATTGGCTGTGTCGATTTGGCTGGTGAGCCAATTAATGCAGAAGCAAAACATCAGAATCGCTGCCATACAAAACGGCATGCTTAACCTGATGGATAACGACTTCAGCGTGAGCATTACTGAATTAGGTAATGACGAGCTCAGCGAAATCATTGCAACTTTTAATCAACTGTCTGAAAAACTTCGCAAAGAACGTCAGCATGTATATCAGCGCGAATTATTGCTGGATTTAGTGATTCAAAACTCCAACATGGGGGTCATATTGATCGATCAGGAATATCGAATAATTTATTCCAATAGTTTTGCAAAAGATCTCATCAACTCGGGCAAACCCATTAACGGCCTGTATTTTTCAGATGCTATAGAGGCTACTTCAAATTCATTGAAAGAAATTCTCTCTAATCGAAAAGATGGCTTATTCAGAGTGAAGGAGAAATCCGGCGAAGAGCTTTACCATATCACCAACGGCCGTTTTATTCTCAACGCCTGCAAACATGAAGTAATACTGCTCAAACGCATGACCTTTGAATTGCATCGCCAGGAAGCCGTGATATGGAAAAAAGTGATTCGTACCATCACGCACGAATTAAACAATTCCCTGGTGCCTATTTCGTCAATGGCGCATTCGGGCCAGTTATTGGTTGATCGGCAACGATATGATCAGCTCCCTGATGTTTTCGAAACCATTGGCGAACGCGCTCAACATCTGAAAAAATTCATCGAAGGATACGCACGAATTGCCAAATTGCCGACACCCGAAAAGCAATTAGTGGATTGGTCAGAGTTTATAAAAAAACTATCCATAGCAATGGAATTTTCGTTTGACGGAAATCTACCAACCGCTCCAGGATATTTTGACCCGGTACAAATTCAGCAAGTGATCACCAATCTACTCAAAAACGCCTATGAATCCGGCTCAGCTAAAGATCAAATCGGTTTAACACTGGAACAAAACTCTCAATGCAGTGTGCTACAAGTATTGGATCGCGGCACAGGTATGTCCGCCAGCATTATGGAAAACGCCCTACTCCCCTTCTACACCACCAAACAATCCGGTAGCGGAATCGGCTTGTCCCTCTGCCGCGAAATAGTAGAAGCCCACGGCGGCCATATCTCCCTTGAAAACCGCACCGGCGGCGGGCTTTGCGTAAAAATAGTTTTGCCGAATGCGTCAGATGATCGCATAAAAGATTAATTACTGCGTATCTAAAGCTATTCGTAGCTTTATAAGTTATGAATTAAATCATTTACATCAATTAGGAAAATATATGTCGTTAAAATTGCTGATTACAACCATTGCTCTATTATTTTCGTCGTTAGTTTTTGCTCAAACGGTTGAACCCAATTCGTCAATTCATTCAAGCAACGCAAAGAAAATTCTTGTTGTAGCTTCAAACCTGACAGATATGGGCGATCCTGAAAAGCATGAGGCAAGAAACGATCTGTGGGAATACGCACCGCCGTACCATGTATTTGTTTCGCATGGTTATGTCGTGGATTTTGTTTCTCCGCTCGGCGGCCCGGTGCCATTTATGAGGGACCCCTTGGGGATTAGCAGCTATACCATTAAATATGAGGGCTTCTTGAGTAAAGCTAATAATTCCTTAACGCCTAAGCAGCTGAATCCAAATGAGTACTCTGCAGTATTTATCGGCGGCGGTTACGGGAATCTTTTTGATGTAGCGTCCAATAAAGATTTGCTCGGCATCATCGCAAAAATTTACGAAAATGGCGGAGTGATAGGTAGCAGCGGTCATGGTGCCGGTGCCTTTGCGAACGCAATGCTTTCAAATGGTCAACCTCTTGTAAAAGGTAAACGCATCGCGGGCTTCCCCGACTCAACTGAAAAAGAAAAAGATTGGGCCAAACAAGGAAGCTTGCTGCCTTTTCTAGTCGAAGAGAGGCTTAAAGAAAAAGGCGCGATCACAGTCAACAAAGATAATATTCCAGACAAACATGATGTCATTATTGATAACCGTATTGTCTCGACTATGTTCCTGCCATCGGCTGCATTGGTAGCAAAAGAAATGTTGATCCTACTCGATAAAAAGTAGCCCGTATGGAGTGCAACGAAATGCGGGACAATTTTTGATAAAAAATCAAAAGCTCCCGCATTACGCTTTACTTCATGCGGGCTACAGTCTAATAAACATCTATTAAATAAACTGCCTTCGCAGGAATGACGATGTGAAATTAAG
>CAMLRJ010000172.1 GCA_946482345.1 uncultured Cellvibrio sp. | reverse complement strand
TTTGACCCAATCCTGAATTGGAGCATCTTTCACCTGACACATGCGCCAGATATCACCCGCTTCAACAGTTTGTTCAAGCAATACTGCACCGGATGCATCAGTCACACGCACCACACCATCAGACGCAATTTGGAAAGTTTTATCGTGTGAACCGTATTCTTCTGCGGCCTGTGCCATCAAACCTACGTTAGGCACGCTGCCCATAGTCACAGGATTAAATGCACCATTTTTTTTGCAATCATCAATCACTACTTGATAAATACCCGCATAACAACGATCAGGTATACAGGCTTTCACATCTTGCAATTTGCCTTCGGCATTCCACATTTTGCCAGAATCGCGAATCATGGCTGGCATGGATGCATCCACAATCACATCGCTGGGCACATGCAAATTGGTAATGCCTTTGTCGGAATTGACCATGGCGAGTGCAGGACGAGTTGCATAAAGCGCTTTGATATCCGCTTCAATTTCAGCTTGCTTTTCAGCCGGTAATGATTTGATTTTGGTGTAGAGATCACCAATACCGTTATTCACATCCACACCCAAATCTTTCAACACAGCGGCATGTTTTTCCAACACAGGTGCGTAATACACTGAAACAAAATGACCAAAAATAATCGGGTCAGATACTTTCATCATGGTGGCTTTTAAATGCACAGATAAAAGCACGCCTTGTTTTTTTGCATCTTCAATTTGTTCAGCGATAAAACTACGCAAGGCTTTTTTGCTGAGTACGGATGCATCAATAATTTCACCCGCCAATACTTTGGTAGATTCTTTTAATACTTTTTCGCTGCCATCTTTGGCAAACAAAGAAATTTTTACACTGCCTGCATTTTTAATCAGCGCCGATTTTTCGCTGCCGTAAAAATCATGACCGCTCATATGCGCAACATGCGATTTGGAATCAGCAGACCAGGCACCCATTTTGTGCGGATTTTTGCGAGCATAATTTTTGACTGACAAAGGTGCGCGACGATCAGAATTGCCTTCACGCAATACCGGGTTCACTGCAGAACCTTTGATTTTGTCGTAACGCGCTTTGGCATCTTTCTCGGCATCGTTAGTTGGTGATTCAGGATAATCAGGCAGGTTGTAGCCCTTCTCTTGCAATTCTTTAACTGCCGCTTTCAATTGCGGAATTGAGGCACTGATATTCGGGAGCTTGATAATATTGGCTTCAGGCGTAGTCGCCAGTTGACCCAACTCTGCCAGATGGTCAGCAATTCGCTGTTCAGCAGTCAACTTATCCGGGAAGGCCGCAATAATACGACCGGACAAGGAAATATCACGCGTTTCCAGAGCAATGCCGGATGATTTTGTAAAAGCTTGAACAATGGGAAGTAAAGAATATGTGGCTAAGGCAGGGGCTTCGTCAGTTTGGGTATAGATAATTTTTGAATCAGTCATTTAAAGATGGCTCCGTCAATTCATGCTGGGAATTTCCTTGCTGTCAGCCGGGGCCTTGTGAGCCCTGCCTTCAACAAGATGAAATCAAGAAAGAGCCCCGCCACAGGGAATCGCCTCCCGTTGCAAGAGCGCCGGCGATTCTAGCAGTTTGACGGGGACTAATACATGCCCTTGCCTTCTACTTTATCAACATCAATCCTTTCATATCGACGCAACGCTGTTCCTCCTGAAGAGCAATTCTCAAGTTGCGATTAATCACAGGATTTAAGTCCCCGTATTCTGTTACTGCCGCTGCCAGACGATTCACATTTTGTGAAGTGCAGTGCGCAGGTAATAATCCGGTTAAATAGCTAGCCATAAATCGCTCGTCTTGTTCCCGATGCAACTTCGGAATATTGGCTAATATTTTGTCCGCATATTGATGACGGTATTCCATTTGTATCGCAGGAAATAAATTCACCATTAATAATCTGGCGGTTGCCAATTTGTATACCTGATCTTTGGCAATAATCTTTTCAAAAAACTCGGCTTTGATCTCCGGCGTCGCTCTTACCAATTCGCAAACCAATGACATTTGTTGGCCACGATCACTGGGATCTTTTTTCTTTTCCTGATCAGCCAATTTAACGGCTTTGGCATACTGAAATAAATTCAATCTGATTAACACTGCCCAGCGCCTGTCCTGATCGATTAACAAACCTGGAATTTTTTTACGGCCTGTTAACAGATTTTCAAGTCGAGCCAATTCGGATTTGGAAAACGCCAACTGCACATAGGTGTCAAACCAGATTTTCTGTATATCAGATCCTGCTTCAGATGCCTGCAACTCTCGCCAGGCAATAGACTCCAACAACTTTAATTCTTTTTCAAACCCCTGTTTGTTATTTTGCATCTCGATTAAATATTCATGTGCCATACGTAATTTCGTACTCATGGCTGCAACATCAGCTGCATCATTCGATACCATGGAACTGTTGACTAATTGGATAAATTCACTCAATCGCAAACGTTTATCCAAAACCTCATCCCATAAAATTTGCCACAAATTACTGCGCATTTCAGAATCAAAAATAGCAATATTTTTCTGAACGCTGGCTAATGACTTTTTGTCCAGCGCAACTTTCAAATAACCCATGTCATTCACATTGGGGTATACAAAATCCGGGCAAGCCATGCTCTTCTCAATCGGCATTGAGGTTTTTGCACCTGAGTAGACAAAAGGAATGACCGCCGTTTGATAAACCGCTTGTTGGTTTGCAGATTGATCTATTTGGTAAAAACCCAACTCAATTTTTTGTGATCTGAGCGTTGGGTTTTCCGGAGTTGCAAACTGTAAAACAGAAAATGAAGACAAAGGTGCAACATCCTGATTATCGCCACAAGCGAATTCAACCTGAACTGTATTCAAGCCTGCCAGATAGAGCCATTCCTGTGTCCAACCTGTTAAATCCTGATTGCTTGCCAAAGCAACTTCAGTAATAAAATCCTGAAGTTGAGTATTGCCATAACTGAATTTTTTTAAATAATTAGCAACTCCTTTTCGAAAATTTTCTTCACCCGCAAAATATGCTAATTGTTTTAATACCGAGGCACCCTTTCCATAAGTTATGCCATCAAAATTAGTGAAAGCTTCTGCTGTGTTGGCAACCGGTAACTCAATTGCATGTGTAGTGACTTGCTGATCAGCGGTATAGGCCCACTGTTTCATATTGTTGTAAAAAATTCGCCAGGCATCCTGCTTGAATTCACTGTTTTTGGATTGCTGCAAATAGGACATGTAAGTTGCAAAACTTTCGTTTAACCACAAACCATTCCACCAATCCATAGTCACCAGATTACCAAACCACATATGCGCCAATTCATGTGAAATCACATTGGCATGACGGAAGCGTTCCAAACGGGTTTTAACTCCACGCCCGACATAAATTTCATTAAAAGTAACGGCACCCAGGTTTTCCATTGCACCCGCATTAAAATCCGGCACCACCAATTGATCGTATTTACCGAAAGGATATTCAATTTCAAAATACTGATTGTAAAAGTCAAAACTTTGTTGCGTAAATGTAAACCATTCTTTTGCATTCACATATTGCGCCAGCTCTTCCCTTGCAAACAGACGTAAGGGTACTTTCCCTGCTTTATCTTCCCAAATTTTATAAGGCCCTGCATGCAAAGGAAAAATATAAGAAGGAATTTTCGGTGTTATCGGAAATAGCCAACGTTTTTTTCCATTTTCGTCATTAATTGATGACTCACGTTGTGCCGATATAACCTGCCAATTAGCCGGTGCCAAAACTTGCAATAAATAAGTCGCTTTAATATTCGGCTGATCAAAATGCGGAAACATTTTGTTAGCGTTATAGGGTTCGAAGTTGCTGTACAGATACACGTTGCCGGTTTGCGGATCCTTATAGTGATGCAACCCATCACCCGCCTTGGAATATTGACGCTCAAATTCAATACGCAAGGTATTTTTTTTCCTGGTAAAAATCTCCGGTGCCAGCTGAATAAAATATTGCTCGTACACAAAATTAACAGCCACATCATTCAGATAGACCGCATTCACTTTTCCGGAATTAAAATCCACTGTGACAGGAGAAAGATTGTTATCCGCCAAACTAAAATCAATAAAAATCTCACCCGAGTAAGTTTCTGTTTGCGCATCCAGATTCATTGTCAGGCGATAGCTGACATCGGCAATTTGTTTGGCGCGCATTGCGGCGTATTCCTGTTCCAGATAAGGAACAACAGCGCGATCAACCCTAACCTTTTCCTGTTTGATTTCTGATTCTTGTTTGGCATCCTGTCCCGGTTGCTGACATGACAACAGCAGACCGGATGAAATAATGATTAACAATAATCGTAACAATTGATTCATCTTTATTTTTTCTCCATCAAAAATTACATAAAAAAAGCCGCTGACTCGCATCAACGGCTTTTTGTTTTTTTAGTGTCTCAAATACCATTAATTTCCATAACTCATCAGGCGTTGATAACGACGCTCCAGTAAGGCCTCTATTGGCTCTTTACTTAATTGTTCAACCTGGGTTATTAAACGGTTTCGTAATGTATTGGCCATTTCATCCAGATTTCGATGTGCGCCCCCCAAAGGTTCAGGAATAGTTTCATCAACAATTCCCAAATCCTGCAACACTTTGGATGTCACACCCATTGCCTGTGCAGCTTCAGGAGCCTTGGCAACCGTTTTCCAAATAATATTGGCGCAACCTTCGGGAGAAATAACAAAGTAAGTGGAATATTGGAGCATATTGAGCTGATCACCCACACCAATTGCCAGAGCACCACCGGATGAGCCTTCACCAATAACCGTACAAATAATCGGTGTTCGCAAACGGGACATCACCGCCAAATTTTGTGCGATAGATTCTGAAATCCCGCGTTCTTCCGAATCAATTCCTGGATAGGCACCGGGAGTATCGATCAGTGTCAGTATTGGCATTTTGAAACGTTCAGCCATTTCCATCAAACGCAGCGCCTTGCGATAACCTTCCGGTCTTGGCATACCAAAATTACGTTGAACTTTCTCGGTGACAGTCCGACCTTTTTCTTCGCCAATAATCATCACCGGTTTATCGTCAAGACGACCTATACCACCAATAATGGCTTTGTCGTCACCAAAACGGCGATCACCATGCAACTCATCAAAATCGGTGAACACACGGGAAATATAATCAGAGGCGTAGGGGCGCAACGGATGGCGAGCAACCTTGACTATTTCCCATGGGGTCAATTTGGAATAGATAGATGCTGTCAGTTTTGTACTTTTTTCGCGCAGCTTGGCGATTTCATCGGCAAGGTTGACATCGCTTGAGCGACCAACCATTTGTAATTCTTCAATCTTCGTTTCAAGTTCAGCAATCGGCTGTTCAAAATCCAGAAAATTTAGATTCATATCAAGCTCTTGTACGTCGAGGAATTGGACTGAGCCAGTGGCGATTCCGCCTACCCGGTCGCTAATGGGGCGCTACATTACGCGAAAACACCCGATTAGTCGATATTTTTAGACCAGAGGTTTATCTGATACACGACTCATATTGAATGCAATTATTTTTGCAAAATCTGCCAAATATCAAGGTTTTGTTGCAGTTAACAACGGATTAATTTCAAGAAAATTACCGGAAGGAAGATCCCCCCGTCCCGTAAGGGAGAGGGGGAGAGGGTACAGAACTTTTCCTTAAGAGTTTCCTTGTCATTTCTGACTTCATGAAGTCTATTGAAGATGGTTTACAGTTTTATTGCCAATTGGATGACAAAAAAATATTTACACTTCCGTACAAAAACAACTGTCGCCAATTACAACAAAAAAGCTGTTCGATTATTGATAGATCAAACTGACAGATTGCATACCATAACGCTCGCGTAAACTTTGCAACAATTCATCTTCGGGCCTCAACAACCAATCATTTCCCAATTGAACTTGAGCTTTGGCATCACTGCGAATGTAATCAATAATCAAAGGGCACCTGGCCACTTTTTGCGGGGAACCGCGATGCAATTGTAAAAGTTGCATTAAATCGCGGACAGCGTTGGGAGCTAATAATCCAGCGTGCCATTGCAAATGTATTTCACGCACTTTGTCTTGACGTAAATCACTTAATAATTGCACATTGTCAGCGCTCATTTTTAATTGACCACTGAAATCATCGTGTTTCACTTGACCAGTCACAACCAGCAATCCATCTTTCAACAACAAATCACGTGAGTCATTGTACACTTCAGAAAAAAGTGTGATGTCTATACGACCCGTACGATCATCCAACGTCAGTATTGCCAAATTATCACCACGTTTGGTTTTCACTACACGTTGCGAAATAATTAATCCGGAAATAGTTTGATTGGATTTTTCAGGTTTCAAATTGGCAATACGTGATGTCACCAGGTGTTCAAGTTCCTGTTCGTATTCATCAATTGGGTGGCCAGTTAAATACAAACCCAGAGTTTCTTTTTCGGCATGCAATCTATCTTTAATTGACCAGCTGCGCGTATTTAAAAAATCTTTGTAAACATCAGTGATGGAAGTTTCAGCTGCAATTACTTCACCAAATAAATCCATCATGCCTGCATTGGAATTTGCTGCTGATTGTTCTGCGGTTTTCACCGCTTCACTCATAGCGGCAAACATAACGGCGCGGTCGTGATCGCGATTGTAATGCGGCGTGTTGTAACTGGGGCCTAATCGATCCGCAGCCCCGGAACGAATAATCGCCTCCAACGCACGCTTGTTCACTTTGCGTGCATCCACTCGCGCACAGAAATCAAATAAATCTTTAAAAGGGCCACCTTCATTGCGTGCTGCAATTATCGATTCAACTGGTCCCTCACCCAAACCTTTAATTGCACCCAATCCATAAATAATATTGCCTTCATCATCGACTGTGAAATGAAACTCACCGGAATTCACATCCGGTGGCAAGGGCATTAATTTCATGGTGCGACATTCTTCGATGAAGGTCACCACTTTGTCGGTTTTATCCATATCAGACGACATAGTCGCCGCCATAAAATGTGCGGGGTAATGTGCTTTTAACCAAGCGGTTTGATAAGACACAATAGCGTAAGCGGCCGAGTGCGATTTGTTAAAACCATAACCCGCAAATTTTTCTACCAGATCAAAAATTTTAATTGCCAGATCGCCATCAACGCCTTGTTGTTTTGCACCCGCTTCAAATACTTCACGTTGCTTGGCCATTTCTTCCGGTTTTTTCTTACCCATAGCGCGGCGCAACATATCCGCACCACCCAGTGTA
>CAMLRJ010000171.1 GCA_946482345.1 uncultured Cellvibrio sp. | reverse complement strand
GGAGTGGGATGCGGGCATCAGTATGTTGGCAAGATTATCCGAATGCTCTGGCAGAACTGTAGGTGCTGATAAAGGTTATGACACCTGTGACTTTGTGGAAGGTTGTCGGGAATTAAAAATAACACCGCATGTGGCGCAAAAAGTAAAAAGCAGTTGTATTGATTTGCGAACGACAGGTGCATGGGGTTATCAGTTAAGCCAGCGAAAGCGAAAACGGATTGAGCAATGTTTTGGTTGGCTCAAGGATATTGGTCTAATGAGAAAATTACGTCACCGCAGTCGGGTGAAGGTCAGTTGGATTTTCCGATTTACATCGGCGGGGTATAACATTATGCGGCTGCAGAAGTTTTTGATTCAAAAGTGATAATTTAGGCAGTATTTTTCTCAATAACGCCAAAATTGGGGAAATTTTTTAAATAGAAGTAGCAATTTTTTATGAGATGGAAATCATTTGTCTAATTTCAGAAAATAGGCAATGAAAATTGTAAATCATCGAATATTTTTATTCATTTGATTTTGTAGGTTTTTCAACAGGCCGCTAGACGATAGAGGCTTCAAACAGCATTTTTGTGATCTTTTTGGTTCCGATGTCAAAAAGGGTTCTTGGGTTATGTTGTATATGATGTGAGTTTGGTGCATAAATAAGATCTGTGCTCAATCTCACGCCCGTCATATCTTGATATTGCCACTACAGAATATGGTTGCCAGCTATTTAGGAAATGCCTCCAATCTTGCCATTCAACCCCTTAGCGGGTAATATCCTGCGCCCGTTTGTCCAGCCCCTCAGAGTCTCAGGGGCTTTTTTGTCTGGAGTGTTTTTGGCTCAGGTTTCGCTTGTTTTTTGTCCTTGCCTTGAATATTCCCCTCTAGAAAGAGATTTTTGTTGAGAAACAGCCTATGACCACTGGCCTCTACCAGATAGACGAGTTCAAAGATAACTGCGGTTTTGGACTAATTGCCCACTTAAAGGGCAAAACCAGCCACCGTTTGCTTAAAACGGCGATTGAAGCGCTCACTTGTATGACTCATCGCGGCGGTATTAACGCCGATGGCAAAACGGGTGATGGCTGTGGTCTTTTATTACAAAAACCCGATGCGTTTTTACGTGCAGTCGCCAAAGAAGCCGGTTGTGCAGACCTGACACCTGTCTACGGTGTGGGTTCTATTATGCTCAGTCTTGATGAGTCAGTTGCCAAACAGCAACGGGCTATCTTCGAAGAAGAACTGGTGAAGCAGGGCTTGAGTGTTGCTGGATGGCGTCAGGTGCCGGTTGATACTGCTTGCCTTGGTCCTATTGCACTCAAGTCGCTGCCAGCATTTAACCACTTGTTTGTTAACAGTAATGATTTACCGGTTGAACAGGTAAACGCCAAATTATTCACCGCCCGCCGTAAAACCGAGCAGCGTCTGGCCAGCGATAAATCATTTTATGTCGCCAGTTTGAGTACCAGCGTTCTTTCCTATAAAGGTTTGATGATGCCGGTGGATTTGCCGGGGTTCTTTGCTGATCTGGCAGATGAACGTCTGGAAACGGCCATCTGTGTATTCCACCAACGTTTCTCTACCAACACTATGCCCGTCTGGCCTTTGGCCCAGCCTTTCCGCATGTTGGCGCACAATGGTGAGATCAACACTATTGTTGGTAACCGCAACTGGTCGGTGGCACGTACGCCCAAATTCACAACACCTTTATTGCCTGAGTTGCATAGTCTGACTCCTCTGGTTAACCGCACAGGTTCGGATTCATCCAGCCTCGACAATATGCTGGAAATCCTGACACTGGGGGGCATGGAATTGCATCGTGCGATTCGTATGCTGGTGCCACCTGCCTGGCAAAACGTTGAAAATATGGATGCCGATTTGCGTGCATTCTACGAATACAACTCCATGCACATCGAGCCCTGGGATGGCCCTGCCGGTTTGGTCATTACGGACGGCCGTTATGCTGTGTGTACACTCGACCGTAATGGTTTGCGTCCATCACGTTGGGTTATCACCAAAGATGACATCATCACCGTGGCATCCGAAGTCGGCGTTTATGCTTATGATCCCGCCGACGTTGTTGCCAAAGGTCGTCTTGGCCCGGGTCAAATCATGTCAATCGACACACTGACCGGCACCTTGCATAACACGCAAGATGTGGACAACCAACTCAAAGCCAGCAAACCTTACAAACAATGGTTGAAAGAACGCGCCTTGCGTATCGAATCGACCTTGGCTGCTGATGCCAAAGAAAATGGTATTGCACCGATTGAAATCAAAACTTACATGAAAATGTTCCAGGTGAGTTTTGAAGAGCGCGATCAATTATTGAGACCTCTGGCCGAAGGTGGTCAGGAAGCGGTTGGCTCTATGGGTGACGATACGCCCATGGCAGTTTTATCGCGTCAACAACGTTCTCTTTACGATTATTTCCGCCAGCAATTTGCGCAAGTCACCAACCCGCCAATCGACCCTTTGCGTGAAGCGATTGTGATGTCATTGGAAACCTGTTTGGGTCGCGAATTGCCGGTTTACGATGAAACTGCAGAACATGCTGATCGGGTGATTTTAAGTTCGCCGGTGTTATCGCCTTCAAAATTCCGTGCGTTGTGTGAATTAAAACGTCCCGGTTACGAGCAGGATTTTTTTGGTTTGAATTACGACCCGAAAGTCAGTTCATTGCAAACCGCACTGAACAAACTTTGTGTGGATGTAGAAGCTTCGGTGCGTTCAGGTAAAGTCCTGATCATGCTCAGCGATAACAAACTGCAACAGGGTTTGATTCCGATGCAGGCATTGTTGGCCGTGGGTGCTGTGCATCAACACTTGACCAATGTTGGTTTGCGTTGTGAAGCCAACCTGATTGTTGAAACAGCTTCTGCACGTGACCCGCATCAAATTGCGGCCTTGATAGGTTATGGCGCAACAGCCGTTTACCCCTACCTGAGTTATCACGTACTCAATCATATGATTGAGTCGGGTGAGCTGTTGGTTGATGTGGATTACGCTTACAAAAACTATCGCAAAGGTCTTGATAAAGGCCTGCTGAAAATCCTCTCAAAAATGGGGATTTCGACTGTGGTTTCCTATCGCGGTGCGCAATTGTTCGAAGCTATTGGTCTGTCAGAAGAAGTGATCAATATGTGTTTCGAAAGTACGCCGTCCCGCATTGGCGGCGCACGTTTTGAAGATTTGCAGGTTGATCAGCAAATCATTGCGCAAACAGCCTGGCTGGATCGCAAGCCTATCGCTCAGGGCGGTTTGCTGAAGTATGTCCACAATTCCGAGTACCACGCGTTTAACCCGGATGTAGTGCAAACCCTGCAAAAAGCAGTGCAGACAGGCGATTTCAAAGTTTGGCATGAGTATGCCAATCTGGTGAATAAGCGCCCCGTTTCTATGTTGCGTGACTTGTTGGCCTTGCATGAAGATGCCTGCAAACCCATTCCATTATCAGAAGTGGAACCTATAGAAAGCATCATCAAACGCTTCGACTCCGCCGGTATGTCGCTGGGTGCTTTGTCACCTGAAGCGCACGAAGCCCTGGCTGAAGCCATGAACCGTTTGGGTGGTCGCTCCAACTCGGGTGAAGGTGGCGAAGATCCGGCGCGTTACGGCACCATCAAAACCTCGAAAATCAAACAAGTGGCTTCAGGTCGTTTTGGTGTTACACCGGCGTATCTGGTGAATGCTGAAGTGTTGCAAATTAAAGTCGCCCAAGGTGCAAAACCCGGTGAAGGCGGCCAGTTGCCCGGTGGTAAAGTTAACGAATTGATTGCGCGTTTGCGTTACTCGGTTCCCGGTGTCACCTTGATTTCGCCACCACCGCATCACGATATTTATTCAATCGAAGATTTGGCGCAGCTGATTTACGATTTGAAACAAGTGAATCCGGATGCGTTAGTGTCAGTGAAACTGGTATCACGCCCCGGTGTGGGGACTATCGCTGCAGGTGTGGCCAAAGCCTATGCCGATTTGATCACTATCTCCGGTTATGACGGCGGTACAGCAGCCAGCCCATTAACTTCTATCAAATACGCCGGCTCGCCCTGGGAATTGGGTTTGTCAGAAACGCATCAAACTCTGCGTGCAAACGATCTGCGTAACAAAGTTCGCGTACAAACGGATGGTGGTTTGAAAACTGGTTTGGACGTAGTGAAAGCCGCTATGCTGGGTGCTGAAAGTTTCGGTTTTGGTACAGGCCCAATGGTGGCCTTGGGATGTAAATATCTGCGTATTTGTCACCTGAACAACTGTGCGACCGGTGTTGCAACCCAACAAGACAAGCTGCGTAAAGAACACTATATAGGCACAGTGGAAATGGCGATGAATTTCTTCAAATTCATGGCCGAGGAAACTCGTGAGTGGATGGCGCGTTTGGGTGTTCGCACTTTGGGTGAATTGGTAGGTCGTGTTGATTTGCTGAAATTGCTTGAAGGTGAAACTGACAAGCAAAAACAACTGGATTTAAGCCCGATTATTTATACCGATGATTATCTGGCAACCAAACCGCAACTCTGTTCTGTTGCCAGAAATGAACCTTTTGATAAAGGTGAAACGGCTGAAGCGATAGTGCGTCAATTATTGCCTGCGATTGAGGCCAAAACCGGCGGTGAATTTGAATTCCGCATCACCAACTGCGACCGTTCCATCGGTGCGCGTATCAGTGGTGAAATCGCCAAGCGTTATGGCAACCAGGGCATGGCGGATAAGCCCATCAAACTCAAATTGACGGGAATTGCCGGTCAGAGCTTTGGTGTCTGGAATGCCGGTGGTTTGGATATGTATCTGGAAGGCGATGCCAACGACTATGTTGGTAAGGGGATGGCGGGTGGGAAATTGGTATTGCGCCCTCCACGCAATTCGACTTTCAAAACTAATGTCACCAGCATCATGGGTAACACCTGTTTGTATGGTGCAACTGGCGGTAAATTATTTGCTGCAGGTACTGCAGGTGAGCGTTGCGGTGTGCGTAACTCGGGCGCTCATGTAGTCGTGGAAGGTGCGGGCGATCACTGCTGTGAATACATGACTGGCGGTGTAGTGACTGTACTCGGCCCAACCGGTGTTAACTTCGGTGCAGGTATGACCGGTGGTTTTGCTTATGTACTGGATGAAGCTAATAATTTCGTGGATAAATACAACCACGAGTTGGTGGATATTCACCGTATCAACACCGAAGCACTGGAAGCCCATCGCAACCATTTGCGCGGTGTAATAGAAGAGTTTGTTCGTGAAACCGAAAGCGCGTGGGGACAACATATATTGTCCAACTTTGATGACTTTATCCGTAAGTTCTGGCTGGTCAAACCCAAAGCGGCAGCTATAGGTGGTTTGTTGGTCAGTTTCCGTAAGCGCGGCGAGTAAGAGAGGCATTATCATGGCACGTTTAAACAATGACTTTCAGTTTCTCGATGTGGGCCGTCAGGACCCCGCCAAGAAAGATATGGAAACTCGCAAACACAAATTTGTCGAGATTTATCAACCCTTCGCCAAAGAAGAAGTTGAAAACCAGTCTCATCGTTGTCTCGAGTGCGGCAACCCTTATTGTGAGTGGAAATGTCCGGTACACAATTTCATCCCCAATTGGCTGAAATTAATTTCCGAAGGCAATATTTTTGAAGCCGCAGAACTGAGTCATCAAACCAACTCTTTGCCGGAAGTTTGTGGTCGCGTTTGCCCGCAAGATCGTCTCTGCGAAGGCGCCTGTACTTTAAATGACGGTTTTGGTGCGGTGACTATTGGTAATGCCGAAAAATATATTACCGATACCGCTTTCGCCATGGGTTGGAAGCCAGACATGTCCAAAGTGGTTTGGACCAACAAAAAAGTCGCCGTGATTGGTGCTGGCCCAGCCGGAATTGGTTGTGCAGATGTGTTAGTACGCAATGGCGTTAAACCGGTTGTATTTGATAAATATCCTGAAATCGGCGGCCTGCTGACTTTCGGTATTCCTGAATTCAAACTCGAAAAATCGGTGATGACTCGTCGTCGCAAAATCTTCGAAGAAATGGGTGTTGAATTCCGCTTGAACACCGAAGTAGGTAAAGACATCACCATGGAAGAATTGCTGCGCGATTACGACGCAGTTTTCATGGGCATGGGCACTTACACTTACATGAAAGGTGGTTTCCCCGGTGAAGATTTACCCGGCGTTTACGATGCGCTGCCATTCCTGGTTGCCAACGTAAATCGCAATTTGGGATTCGAAAAAAATCCGGAAGATTTCATCAGTGTTAAAGGCAAAAAAGTGGTGGTTCTCGGTGGTGGTGACACGGCCATGGACTGTAACCGTACTTCGATTCGTCAAGGAGCTGCATCAGTCACCTGTGCTTATCGTCGCGACGAAGAAAACATGCCAGGCTCCAAACGTGAAGTCGCCAATGCAAAAGAAGAGGGCGTTCAGTTCCTCTATAACCGCCAACCCGTTGCTGTTGTAGGTAATGGCAAAGTCGAAGGTGTAAAAGTTGTCACCACCAAAATGGGCGAGCCAGATGCAAAAGGTCGTCGCAGCCCGGTTGTGATCGAAGGTTCGGAAGAAATTCTTCCTGCTGACGTGGTGTTGATCGCATTTGGTTTCCGTCCCAATCCACAGCCCTGGTTTGAAACCAACGGCGTGAAGGTGAATGATTGGGGTGGTGTGATTGCACCTGAACATCAACAATTCAAATTCCAAACCAGCAATCCAAAAGTATTCGCTGGTGGTGATATGGTTCGCGGTTCCGATTTGGTAGTGACAGCTATCTGGGAAGGTCGCGAAGCCGCTGAAGGTATTTTGGATTATTTGCAGGTGTAATTTGTAGGGCGGGTCATGACCCGCCGTTGCACTTTTCAAAAACGCGGGCATGACCCGCCCTACATAAACATAAAAAATGACCTCATTAAAAAACGACCGTTTTCTCCGCGCTTTATTAAAACAACCTGTTGATGTGACCCCTGTGTGGATGATGCGTCAAGCAGGCCGTTATTTGCCCGAGTATCGTGCGACGCGCGAAAAAGCCGGGGATTTTATGGGGCTTTGCACTAATCCTGAATTGGCTTGTGAAGTCACTTTGCAGCCTTTGGAGCGTTATCCATTAGATGCCGCCATTCTCTTTTCCGATATTTTGACAATTCCTGATGCAATGGGTTTGGGTTTGTATTTCGAAACCGGCGAAGGTCCGAAATTTAAAAAAGCCATTCGCACAGAAGACGATATCAATACATTGAAAGTAGTGAATCCTGAAAAAGATTTACCTTATGTGTTGAATGCGGTCAAAACTATTCGTCGTGAATTAA
>CAMLRJ010000170.1 GCA_946482345.1 uncultured Cellvibrio sp. | reverse complement strand
GGTTTATTCCAACTCACCGGAATTCAAAGCAGTAGAAGAGACGTTCATGCAAAGCCTGAATGGGTTTGAGTGGTACGAATTAAATTTCTGGAATTAATGCATTAATGCGAAGCCGTCAAGGATTGTTCCGATTGACGGCTTCTGTATTCCACTGGCGTAACACCATAGGCTTCACGAAAGTAGCGATAAAACGAATTTTTGTTGCTAAACCCGGATTCAAACGCAATGTCCAACACCCGCAAATGACAATTGACATCCGCCAATAATTTACAAGCATATGCAAGTCGATAGCGATTGATATAATCATAAAAATTTTCAGCAAAATGGACATTTAATAATTCCGATGCCTGATGCACACTAATGCCCAATCGCACAGCTAAATCTGCCAGTGACAATTCATTCTGACGATACAATTCTTCTTGCTCCATTAAAGCTTTTAATTTTTCTGCCAACTCTGCTGCCAGCGATTCATTTAATTCACGCCAGTTTTTTGTTGGATTTTTCGGAACAACCAAGGTTAAATTCGGTATTTTATTTTCAAATTTTTCAACATTTTTCTTGTTTTTATCTGATATCAGTTGTTTTTCAGATAAAGATTTAACAAGTGGCTCTTCTTGAAAAGCTTGATGAAAAAACAACTCAGGCCGATAAATACTGAAGAAAGCGAGGGCTAACAAATAAAATGAAATCACCCAATTCACCAGCATAATGGCTGTCGATAGAAAGCTGCGTTGTATATAGGCCGCCAACATTAATGCAGCATCGACCAGTATTAGTACCGACATTCCAAATACAACACAGAGTATCCAGAAAATTGCAGAATTGCGGTAATCGGAAAACACCATACGCACGCGAGATTTAGCGGCATACAAAATTTTCCAGCAGAACACCAAATAAATCATCACGTGCAGTAAACCACCCAACAACCATTCAAACATCCAGACAGGATTAACCATCAAGGCCAAAGCCACAATTGCAAATGGAAAAAGATGCGGCCAATAACGTTGTACCGAATGATTCAGGGCAATACCTACCATGGCATAAATAAAAGGGCCTTTTAACCAAATAGTGGCCTGGGTTAAAAGTGCCAACGAAAAATTCCCGTTTGGCGGCTGCAATAAACAGGAATAAAAATACATTTGCGGTACACACAGGCAAAATAACAAAGCTGCAAACCAACGATTGATTTTGGCGTAACCACGCCGATCCAACAGCAGCGCTATACCGCTCCAAGCCGTCAAACTCAACACCATCAAATCAAAAGCTTTTTCAAATTCCACGGTTCACTCCGATTTTATTTACATCGAGACCATTGCGCGAATCAAAATTAATCGTCATTCCTGCGAAGGCAGGAGCCGTCAGACCAGCGAAGCTAATCCAAGAGTTAAAAAATTTCAATGAAATCAAAAGCTGGATCCCTGCTTTCGCAGGGATGACGAGGTGAGATTAAACAAAAATGGATAGTGCAAAGGTCTCACCTCATATTTTTTACACAGCCATGCCTCTGAGGATCCAGTGACCTGTGCCTGGACGAAATAAATTGTTCAATGGATTCATTTATTTTTACTGAGAGAAACCAAATGTGAATAAGAAAATATTTGTTTATGTGAAACCAATGACCAATCAGCTGTACGATCTTTTAGCAGATTCAATACCGGATCATGTTTCGCCAACACTGAGAACTCGTTTACTTTCGCAAAATTAGCCTGTGTTAAAAAAGACACTTCCGATTTCAACATCTGCTGATTTTTCATCACCAGCATATCCACCACACCCTGACCAGAAAAAGGCGCATCAGAAGATTGCAATTGTATATTCAACAGCTCACCGGAAATATCAGCAACTTTTGTCTGATATGTTTTTCCAGACTGAATGTCCAAAGTCTGCGCAAACTGATAAGGAAACCCCAAATCCCTGAAAAAACTCACATTTGCCTGTGAGTCGAGCCGTCCCCATATCGCGTAATGACCTGGCATACCACTCCGACCAGGATGATCCGCAAGCTCTGCCACAATAAAAACTGTTTTGTATGCAGGAATACCTGCTATTTTTTCGGTTGAATAGATTTCAACAATCAGCGACGTCTGTTTCTTGTCATTCAGATGCGGCGCAAACCCTTCGGGCAAAAAAGGTTGAACCGATTTTGGATCAACACTAAAACTGAGCATGGCAAAGCTGTTGGACTCAACCAACCAGGGCTGCCCTTGATAGCCTGGAGTTAATGCAACAACATTTGATGTAAAACAACACAACAAAAATAGAACACAAGCATTAGCCATACGAGACATGTCGATTCCTCAAATGATGAAATTGTCGAAACTAGCTATCTCGCCGTAACACTTGTCTCTTTTGATCAAAAATGACCTGATGTTTTATATTTTTTCTGTTTTGGTCATAATCATTCAGGCAAACACCCAAACCTTAATCCTCACGGGAATAAATTATGAATAAGCTCGGTCACTTACTGATTACCATGCTGTTTATCTCATGCAGCGTCTTTGCGGATAATTCCACATCGGGCGTAGTACCATCGAAACGCACAATAGAATTTTCATGGATGTCAGTTTCAGCCTGGGACAAGATGCACGCTGAAGACACTATAGTGGCGCAATATGATCAGGTGGATTTACTGTTTGCAGGCGATTCGATTACTGCAGGTTGGGACTGGAATATCTGGCAACAAAATTTCGCGCCATTAAAAGCGGCCAACTTTGGCATTGGTGGCGATCACACTGGCAATCTGCTGTGGCGTTTGCAGCATGGCGCAATAGGTAACATCCAACCAAAACTTATTGTTTTATTAATTGGTGTTAATAATTTTGGCCACTTGAATGAATCACCCGAGCAAGTCGCTGCAGGTGTAACAAAAGTAGTTAATCAATTACAACTGGCATGGCCCAACAGCAAAATATTACTCAACGCTGTATTTCCATTTGAGCAAGCTGCAAACTCACCCAAGCGAAAACAAGTTCAGGCGCTTAACAAGTTAATCGCAAAATTGGGCGACAATAAAAAAGTTTTTTTCAAAGATTACAGCAAATTGATGCTACAAAAAGACGGCAGTATTTCACCGGACATTATGGCGGATTTTTTACACCCAACCACGAAAGGCTATCAGGTTTGGGCAGACGCCATGACACCGGACATAATGGAATTAATGAAGTAAGTATTACAAGTCTCACCCCACCCTAACCCTCCCCTTGGCAAGGGGAGGGAACTGAGATTCGCAAGAATTATATCTACTCCCTGAATTTAGCAGGGGTAAAAAATCTCAAATTAAAAAGATAACTCATCATGAAAAAATTTATCCAACTCATCAGTATTCTGTTATTAACTGCCTGTCAGCAACTACACAATGAGACTGCACAAGTGATTCAAATTCCCGCCAACGATGCTCACATCTCCATCATGGGCCGCACTCACATTAACCCGGACAAAAGTGTATTAATGGGATTTCCCGGCGTTAGTTTTTTTCTGGAAGCAGAAGGCACACAACTAACAGTTGCAATCAAAAGTAATAATGGAAATTCCTGGATTGACGTGATAGTGGACGATCAACCCGCAAAAGCCATAAAAATTGGCAATCAATTACAAACCGTTGAATTATTTTCTTTTGCAAAATCCGGAAAACATAAAGTACGACTCACACATCGCTCTGAAAATTGGCATGGCAATATCACACTCACAGAATTCTCACTAAAAGGGAAAAGATTTTTATCAGCCCCCCAATTACCTAAACGCAAAATGCTGGTACTGGGTGATTCAGTCACCTGTGGCGAAGCGATTGATCGTGTTGCCGGGGAACAAAAACATACCGGCTGGTGGAATGCGCGTGAGTCTTATGGATTGTTGACAACTGAAGCCCTGAATGCACAAGTACATCTGGTTTGTTGGGGCGGGCGTGGATTAATTCGCAGCTGGAATGGAAAAACGGATGAACAAAACTTACCGGATTTTTATGAATACGCTGTCGGCGATAATGACATCAATTTGAAGTGGGATCACACGCAATATCAGCCAGATTTAATTGTGAGCGCAATCGGCACCAATGATTTCAGTTCCGGCATTCCTGATAGGGAAACCTATGTATCGACTTATGTAAAACTCATCCATAAATTGAGACTCAATCACCCCCAGGCACAGATTGTCTTGATCGAGGGTTCCATACTGAACGGAGAAAACAAAGCGGCGTTAACGGGTTATATCGCAGAAGTCGTTAAGCGTGTAAATGACCCCAAAGTACAACAGGGGCAATCCGACTATCATCCCGGCGATGCCAGCGACGGGCACCCGACCAAAGAGCAACATGCACTTATGGCAACCAAACTTATTGGGCAAATCAGACCTTTAATGGGGTGGTAATCGCATATCACCCTTCCTTTTCAGATCATTTCTGGCATCAATATAGTCATTTTGATTTTATGTGCTATCTTCATCTTGTACACCTGTACGCAAGTTCAGGTGTCATTCAATTGCTCAAAACGTGTTTTAACCAATAAACGATAAAAACTTTAACCGTTCCGGAGTCATATCATGCTTAAACATATAGGCCTTTGTCTGGCTATTACAGCCTTATTGTCCGCTTGCGGCGGCAGTAGTAATAACAACAACAATTCCAACTCTTCCGCCACTGTAAGTTCTTCTACTGCAGTAAGTTCTTCTACTGCAGTAAGTTCTTCCACCGCAGTGAGTTCTTCTACTGCAGTGAGTTCTTCCACTGCAGTGAGTTCTTCCACCGCAGTGAGTTCTTCTACTGCAGTGAGTTCTTCCACTGCAGTGAGCTCCTCTACCGCAGTAAGCTCTTCAGTATCAAGTTCATCATCAGAAAGCAGCTCAAGCTCTCAGTCATCAAGTTCATCGTCATCTTCCGAATCATCAAGTTCATCGAGCTCTTCGGAGAATTCTGTACTGTCTATTGATTTTGAATTGGACTCTGTGGGATCAACTTATGGTATTACCAGCTGGAACGCGGGCGATGTAACTCCAACGGTGATAGCCATTTCATCCGTTACCGGATTACCTGCTAATGGCAGCTCTACCAATGTGCTGAGGAATACTGTCGCAAATTATAATGCAGGCCCAAAATTCAGCTTTATTCTTCCTGCAGGTAAAACATTGGCTAATTACCAACTCAAAGTTGATGCCTACTTTCCACGCACCACCCTTGGGTTGCCAACAGCCGACCCATATGACAATGACAACTTTTACAAAGACTTTATTTTTATGGCAGGTACTACATTAAGCAGTGCACTTGCAGACACTAACCCCGCTTACCAAACTAAAATAGCAACTATCTGGAATGATGTAGATGTGTGGAAGACCTACACTTTCACACCAGATGCCACCAAGGGCGCGGCAATAACAGGTGCGCTGGAAATCAGTATTGGTTTGAACCGACCAGGAGGCACCAATGCAGATGCTTACTACTTTGATAATGTACGACTGGAACTAATTCCATAAGCTGGTATTAAAAATAAAATGCCCCGTTCATTAACGGGGCATTTTTTATGCTCAAAACAACAGTGATTAAATCTTCCCTTCCGTACCAAAGGGTTTCATCATCAAAATTAATTTTGGTAATAACGTCAGACTACCAATAATCGCCATAAACATCGCAAATGCGGTGAGCACACCAAAATAAATCGATGGGATAAATTCCGACAACATCAGAATAGAAAATCCAACCACTATAGTCGCCGATGTGTAATACATAGCGCGACCAATTGACGCGTGTGAGCGATGCATTGCGTTGATGTAATTTTTGTCTATCGCAAACTCTTCACGGTAACGATAAAAATATTGAATCGCCTGATCCACACCCACACCCACCACAATCGCTGCAATAGTGGTGGTCATCATATCCATCGGAATTCCTGCAAGCCCCATAGCACCCAGAACTGCACTGGCGGCCATAATATTCGGCAATATAGAAATAATGGCAATTTTGAATGATCGGAACAGCACTATGATCATCAACATAATAGAAACAAACACCACACCTATAGTTGCAATTTGTGATTTAAATAAACTCTCCAGCATATTGTTGTAGAGCACCAACATACCGGTGAAATGAACCTGCTCTTCTTTTAACCCTACTTGATTGATGGCGTAATCGTGAATTTTTTTCACCAGTTCAGCACGTTTTAAATCAGGTGTGGTTTCAATCACACGCAATGAAATACGGGTTTGCTGATTTTCATCGGAAAGATATGGATTAATCATAAATTTTTTGATTTCATCCGACAGCATATTGCGCATCACATTCAATTCGAATTCATTCAATTTTCCTTTATTGATGTCGTTCGCTAATTGATAGGCAATTGCCAGAGAATTCACCTTGCCGACTTCCGGTAAAGTTTCCAGATAATCATGCAGCTGCTTGATTTGATCCAGACCGCTGACACTGTACCAATAACTTTGGTTAGCGGGTGCTTCGTCACTGGCGAATGCATCGCCACCCAGGTCATCACTCATCTCGGCAAAAGGATCGTCCGACAAATCACCAAACTCGGATTCTTCGGTTGCAGTTGCCGCCGGAGTTTCTGTGGCAGGTTCAGTCGTTGAATCAACGGTGACCGGGTCTGGTTTGTCCGCATCCAGAATAATATCCAGCGCAACTGTTCCACCCAGTTGTTTATCAATCACACTCAGGCCCTGATGAATTTCGCTGTCTGATTTAAAATAATCCACAAAACGATTTTCAACTTCCAGTTTGGTAATGCCCCAAATACTGATTGCAACCACTGCCAAACTAATCAATAAAATTTTTCCGCCATGAAATTGTGCAAGACGTGAAAACACCAAAGTTAATGCTGCTGAATTATCACCTTTATCTTTTGGTTGGCCTTTTGGCAGCATCATTAAACCGGCAGGTAACACCATAAAGGTCATGATAAATCCAACGACCAAACCAATAGTCATCATCCAACCGAAATCAATTACCGGACGAATACCGCTCATAATCAGTGACAGGAAAGCGACTATGGTGGTTAATGCGGAATATAAACAGGGAATCACCATATTGCGTACTGTTTCAAGCACAATATCAGCCTGATCCAATTCGGGATCAGCTGCATGAATTTCGCGATAGCGCACCACAATATAAATGGTAAACGCAAATACCATAATTAATAAAAGCGCAACGAAGTTGGATGAGATAACGGTCATGCGCCAATCAATCCAGCTTAACCAACCCACCATTAAAATCACGGAGAGCAAACAAGCAGCCAAAGGCAGCACAACGAATCGCCACTGGCGAAACAGAATCACCAACATAAA
>CAMLRJ010000169.1 GCA_946482345.1 uncultured Cellvibrio sp. | reverse complement strand
AGATTTATGGGTTGAATCGGGAGAAGCGGTTTACAGTTTGGCGGAAGATTTACAGCCGGGTGTCCATCAAATTCGATTAACGCGGGTTATCGAATCCTTTGAAATAGTAACTCGCGTTATAGGCAATCCAATCGTTGATAAATTATTGCCAGCGCCCACATCGCCAGCAAAAAAATTATTGGTGATAGGTGATTCCATCACGGCAGGTTACGGCGTAGAAGGCCCGGATCAGAATTGTCATTACGCCATGGAAACGAGTAACCAACAATTAAGTTATGCCGCAGTTGCTGCAAAAAAATTGGGTGCAGATTTGCACGCGATTGCCTGGTCCGGTATTGGCGCGTGGCGTTCTTATGCGGAAAAAACACCGGTGAATCCGAATATTCTAACGCGCTATCAACGCACGCTGGCAGATGATGCAAACAGTGTTTGGGATGCGACGGCTTACAATCCGGATGCGATTTTAATCAACATAGGCACCAATGATTATTGGGAAGGTTCGGTTGGTGATGAGTATCGTCAGGGAATGTTGAATTTGATTAATCGCGTTCAACAGGATTATTCAGGCAAGCCCATTTATTTAATCATCAGCCCCATGCTGAATGGTGCAGCGAGAGATTCACAACAATCCGTTTTAAATTCGTTTGTATCCGCGCAAATAAAGTTATTGGATTTGGGAAAAATAGAATCGGCTGATGGTTTGGGCTGTGATTATCATCCTAACACCACCACCAATAATCGAATGGCGGCAGCATTGGAATTGCAATTGAAAACCGATTTAAATTGGTAATGCGCACAAGAAAAAAATAATGTAAAAAAGCCCGATTTTTTCCGGGCTTTTTTATTGGTTTTTTGATGCAGGACGTAACAAGCTTTGAGCAGACATTTATTGCCAGTGAAAATTATTTTCCACTGTAAGGCAATGAAGAATGATGCAGCACTATGCGAATCTTGCCATCATCCGTTTTTTTAAAGCCCCAGGTTTTATCAACAGTTGTAACTTTGCCGCTTTTGTCCCTGAGGGATACATTACCCATGGTAATTGCCATATCGCCATTGATATAGACAGCTGCATTTTTGTAGCTGTAGCTAGTCCAACTTTTCAAGGCAAAACCTTTGTCTTGGGTATATTGCGGATTACCACCTACAAAATAAGATAAGGCTCCTTGATAATCTGTGCGGAATGTTTGCTCGCCACCACTCAATGTGGGTTTAAATAACACTGGCCCAAGATTGTATCCGTAAGCAGAATCCAACACGTTTTTGGCCGTTGCTGTGGCTTTTTCCAATCCACTTTTATCATAGTCTGAACTGATTTGAATAAGCGCCTTGCCCCAGGCATCTTGTGCAGCTTTGACTTCCGCTTCCGTGATGTTGGTATTAAGGGTTTGGGAAAAGGCTAGTGGTGAGTAAAGCGCAACCAGGGTAAGCGTAGTGCGAAATAGTGTGCGAGTATTCATAAAAATCCTCATTAATTGTCTTGGTGAGGATTACAGTATCTGGCCACTGTGAATGACACAGCATGGATTGAAAATGAAGATTTGCGTTAAACAAGATTAACATCAGATTAACGACAGGATTTATCGCAAACGTATGGTTTACTCTATAAACCTGTATTGATTAACGTGAAGTGCGCAGGAGTAAATGTGTTCCGAAGCAAATTGTATTTAACCTTTTTTCTATTGTCCGCGATTACTCTGGTACAAGCTGGGTTGGCGATTTGGGCCTCCAACGTTGCCAGCTACCACGTTGAGCGTAGCCGTGTCGCCAATCAGATGTTGGCCGAATTTATTACGCTCGGCGCTGACAAACAACGCCTGAAAGTTTGGCTGGCGCAATCACTTTTAGTGAAAGATACGACGGTAGAACAGCGCGATAAATATCTACAACAAATGCAACAAAGTTTGAGGCATCTCAATGAATTATTGGTACACGATCAACAACTATCAAAACACCCGGAAGATTTTTCAGCAATTGGTCAGCAGCTAAAATCCTTGTCCATACTTGAAACAAACGTTGCGACTTTGGAAAAAAGTTTGCGCAACAAACAGGTTAAGCCAAAACACGAAGCCGAAATATGGCAATTACTGATCCAGACATTTGACAATCTGGAAGGGCTCGACTTAAAACATTTGATTTCGGATTCTATCGAACTGCAACGAAAGCGATCAGCCGAAGCTGAAAAAAAAGCAGCGACAGCGTTACAACGTGTTCGACTGCTAGTGATTATCGTATCGGTATTTGGTGCGGTGTGCGCCGTGACACTGACCTTAGTATTATCGAGAGCGCTGTATAAACCCATACAACAACTATTGACCGGTACATCAGCCTTATCAAATGGACAACTGGATTATCGACTTCCCGAGTTGGATCATTCTGAATTTAGCACGCTGGCGCGAAGTTTTAATCAAATGGCGGCAGGTTTGGAAAGAGCGCGACAACAGGAGGAAGATCACACACGCAGAGTGGAACAGGAAGTGAAGGAGCGAACACAACAATTGCAACATGCGTTGGAACAGTTGCAACAAGCCGAGCAACAACAACAGCAATTTCTCGCCGATGTAAGCCACGAATTGCGCACACCGGCAACCGCTATCAGAGGAGAAGCAGAAGTCAGTTTGCGCGGTGGCGATAAAACACCGGAATTTTATAAAGACAGTCTGGTACGCATCGCCGATACCAGTGTTCAACTATCACGCCGGATCGATGATCTATTAATGTTGGTTCGGGGCAATCAACATCTTCATTTAAAATACCGAACAGTTTCGTTGCAAGATTTATGGTTGCAAGTAGAAGAATTGACGCAGCGACTGACATCCAGTTATTCGATACATATTAACTGTGTCGCGTTTCCCAAAGAGTGGGCCGATGTGAAGTTATGGATTGATACCGAAAAACTATTGCAAGCACTGCAAATTATTTTGGATAACGCCATACGATACTCAGGCAAACAGAAAATGGTGGATGTGAGTTTGCAAGTGGATGAACAATGCAAAATCTATGTGAGAGATTATGGAATTGGTATAGCGCCCGAAGATTTACCGCAGGTATTTAATCGCTATTTCCGGGCGAATAACGCACGCGATCTGCGCCCTGATGGATTGGGAATCGGTTTGTCGTTATGTAAAACACTCATACAAAGTTTACACGGCAGTATTGAGTTATTCAGCGAACAACACAAAGGTACGAAAGTGACTCTAATATTGCCACTCATAGAAGAAGAAAGCTGATGCAGATATTAATCGTCGAAGACGAAAAAAAAGTGGCTGATTTTCTAGTAAGAGGATTACGCGCAGAAGGCTATTTTATTGATTGTGTCGATGACGGTAGTGAAGTCATGGGTGCATTAATTGAGCAAAGACCGGATCTGGTTATTCTGGACAGGATGTTACCCAAAATCGATGGCTTGCAAATCTGCAAATTAATTCGATCGCAACGACTTCCCGTGCGAGTGTTGATGTTATCCGCTTTGGCAGAAGTGTCTGATCGTGTCGATGGATTAAAAGCAGGAGCCGACGACTATTTAGTGAAGCCCTTTGCATTTGAAGAATTACTCGCACGAATAGAAGCCTTATCAAAACGCAATCCATTCGCCAACCCTGATCGCAATTTAGTGGTCGGTACTTTGGAGTTAAATTTGGAAACCATGCAAGCGAAACGGGACGGAATACTATTGTCCCTGACCGCAAAAGAATTAGCCGTTTTGGAATTGCTGATGTCCAGTCCTCAAAAAGTATTTAGCCGTGAACGTATATTGGCGACCGCATGGGGAATCAATGAAGACCCATTAACCAATGTTGTTGACGTGTACATAAGACGTTTACGAAAAAAAGTGGATACACCTTTTGAAAAACATTACATCAAAACACTACGTGGCATAGGTTACTGCATATCACCTGATAGTGAATAACCTAATCAATCCATTTATTGGTGCTGTCGTGCCCTTGTCGTGTCAATTTCGTGTGGCTGTCGTCACTGGTTGAGCGTTTTAAATCAATACTGCTAACACCACAGCAGGAGATTATTTATGTCGATTCAGAAACTGCGCCTCAAGCGAGGCTGGTCTCAACAACAACTTGCGGATGCAAGTGGTTTAAGTACGCGTACCATACAGCGTATCGAGGCTGGTCACCCGCCGAGTGTCGAGACACTAAAATCAATTGCTGCGGTATTTGAAGTTGATTTTCAGACACTGACCACGGAGATTGTTATGAAAGAGCCAATCAATGAAATGCAAACCGCTCAGGAACGCATTGCGTTTAAAAAGGTAGAGCGCTTACGTAAATTTTATTTGCATTTGATGATGTATGTTGTGACTAACGCTGGATGTATGGCTATCAATTTGCTGACCAATCCGGACTACCTTTGGTTTTTCGGAGCCTGCATATTTTGGGGTATAGGTCTTGTTGTACATGCGCTGACTGTATTTGTCTTCGATAAATATTTTACGGGGGAGTGGGAATTAGCCAAGGTTGAAAAATATTTGGGAAGGAATTTATAAAACCACCAAAATAGCAAATGGTGGACAAATATTTGGGCAGAAAAGGGTAGAAATTAGAAGCAAGAAAAAGCCCGGTGAAAAACCGGGCTTTTTCTTGTCAATCCATATGAATTATTTTGTTGAGCCTGGCAACAAACCTTGAGTTGCTTGTTGGATCACACTATTAATTGGATCAGTATTTGTTGCTGTATCCGCTTTGGCTGTGAGCTCCAACTTGGTGGGTTTAACAATTTTGTCGAATTCAAATTGACTGAGTTTAAATACAGATGACTTGTCGCTGCGAGAGACAAAATAATTATTATTGGCAGAGACAAAATCATATTGGTAACCACCCGGATTAAGAGTAAAGGTTTTTTTATCTCCGGCAGGCATCTCATTAGCTAACTCCATAATTTGAAGATTGGCAAAAGCATTGGCCAATTCATTCGCTTTAACTGAATCAACCTTGTCACTGCTATTAACAAACTCCCAATTGTTGTTGTTTTTTCGCAGGGCAAAATCAGCGGCGGTGATTTGTTGGGCATCTTTGAATGCCAGCAAATCTTTTTTCAGCCAATCGTTATTACCGGTAGCGAATTCAAAGCTGCTGAGTTGCACGGCGTAAACGGAGTCATCACCTTGTTTGCGCAAGTGAATTTTTTTGAATCCGGGTGATGTACCCAGAAACAAATCAACCGCTTTTTGATCACCTTTGTAAAACTCCACATGACGTTGGAATTTTTTCTCGCTGACATCAAAACGTTCGTGGCTGGTAGCGCTGGTGGTTACCGGCCAGGTGAGTTTGGTGCCTTTGAGTTTATCCAGCAGATCCCGGAGTTTTTGTTCATCGACTGGCAGTTGTTTTAAATCAGGCAACTGCCACAGACCATTCACTTTTTGCAAAGTGACACTTGCATTGGCATCGCGAATGACAATTTTATCTGACTCAAAATCCGTTGCTGATAACAGCGGTTGCGCATCAGGCACTGATTGCCGGTTTTGATTCCAGGCAAAAATACCTATCACCAATAACAGTTGTACAAACAACAAAACTGTGAGTCGTTTCTGTAAATTGTTGAGCGGCGATTGTTTAATTTCAGTATTGGAAACTTCAACCGCTGATTTTGGAAAATTAACCCATTGATTCATGGTATTGATCTCCTAGTTTGCCAGCCATTGTTGATATTGTTGTTCGCGTGCGCGCTTGAATCTGTGTTGGATAAAACCAACAACGAGCAATGCCAGCAGCGCAAGTGCGTAATTCAAATATTCCCAAAATGCTTGAGTGGATTCTTCCATGGCGGGCAAAGTGCGATTGAAATTGCCGCGCGCACGAATCGTCATCAAACCTTCATCTTCCACTGCATAGTCAACTGTATTCGCCAGTAATTGAATCGAATTCAGATACTGGCCACCGTTAGCCATGCTTGCCATGCCCAACAGAGTGTCGTTGAGGAAATCGTTGGAGCTAAACACAATAATGCGCGCGGAATCGGGTGAGTGTTGAATTACCGGGTGCACTTTTGTTGATGTGTTTTCTGCCGGTTTTTGCTCACCTGAAGCGGGATCAACTTTTGCGAGAGGTGATTCTTTGCCCGCAAACCAGGATTCAAATTTGCCCTGCACTGCTGCACCTAACAAATGCGATTTTTGTTCACCATCCGGTGTGTAAGCCGTCAAGCCTGCGTTGGTGACTTGTGGCATGACATCGGTGCTTGAACTTAACCAGGACTCATCAGAACTGCGCAATAATTCGATGACTTTGCGCGATTTTTGTTTTTCCTGATCCAACAGAATCGGCGATGCCCAAGCCATTGTCGTTTGTGGCAAGCCGCTGGTGACGGCTGAGTCTGCATTTAAACCTGCGCCGCGAATATCCACAAAATAGGGATAATCCAACATGCGCATTTCTTGCAAACTGAAACCGCCCACATTGCGTTGCACAGGCACAGGGAAAGGAGCGCTTTGTTTATCCAGCACCAATTTTTCATCGAGTGTGATGCCGTTGTGTGCGAGCCATTGGTTCAAACCTGAATTTTGTTGTTGCAGACTTAAACTGCGTTGGCTGATGTTAGCGGAATAAGGTGAGCTGGCGAGAATGACACTTCCACCTTGCATCAGGAATTGATCAATCGCGAAGATTTGTTTTTCATCCAGATTTTTTGGCGCTGCCACTAACAGCACATCAGCATCAGCCGTCACAGAACCATCTTTCAAATCATCGCGCACAATATTTAATTCAGCGCCGAGGAATTGTTCCAACTGATTGAATTGGGCACCACCGGGATTGCCATGATAGCTACCGGCATAATCCGGCTCGGGCACTACCAGTGCAACTGTTTTGGTAAAGCCGCTGGCAAAACGTTTTACTGCAGCATTGAAATTGCGTTCAAAACTGGTCGCCGTTAAATCATCCAGTGGAATTTGCACGCCCTGATCATTTTGCGACAAGGTTAAATAAAAATAAAAACGTTCGTTGCTTAACAAATTGGTGGCCATAGGTTGGAAACCAAAATCTTTGGCAATTTGTTCAGCCAGTTTGCCGCCGTCAGCTTCGGGATCTTGAATAATGACTTGCAAACGATTGGAAGATTTTTCCTGTTGTTTTTTCAATTCCGTTTCAATACCGGTTTTAAAATCTTTCAAGGCTTGGGGTAATTTGTTATCAGCCGATATGTAAGCCTTGAACACCAGTTCGCCTTTGACTGTGTCAAATAAATTACCACCGGCTTGATAGGACTGAAGTACTTTTTTAATCGCGCGAGTTAAATCATGTTCCGGATTGCGCAACTGCACATCAATTTCAGTTTCGGCGCCGCCGGAT
>CAMLRJ010000168.1 GCA_946482345.1 uncultured Cellvibrio sp. | reverse complement strand
TATTGTTCGAGGATTAACAAGGACGAAGCGATTCAGGATTTTTTGTCCCAATCTCAATAAAACCATTTCTAGACTATTTATTGCCATGTTCGGCAAGTACGACTTAGTTTCTTTTGATGACGGCATCGGAAATGTGTCAGGTTCTGGATATTTTTATGAGCTTAGTGAAGATCGAACGGCGAAAAAGCTCATCGAGGACATCCTTGGCGTAATGGGGGTTCGCCCATATAAAGAAGTTGTTAGTGCAGTAACGATTCACTATTCGATATACAGATTTGAAAATGTTTATGAAAAAATAACGGTTCGCTTATCCCTTGAATTTTCTCTCGGAGAAACAGGAAAAGATTTTTCGGGGCAAGAAGTTACCTACTTTTTGGGGAGTCCCTTAAGTGAAGATGGAATCGTTAAGCTATCTGATGAGCTTGAGATAATAAGAGAACTGGATAAGGTGCATAAAATTGATTTTTATATTATGCATCCTCGGGAAAGAGGGCATAAGACAAGCGCCTTGTATAACGTGGTTGTTTTGGATGACTTTCGAATCGCTGAGCAGATCGTTGTGGATAAGGTTTTAGAGGGAGTGAAAGTAAAGCTTATAGGTATTAACTCCACCGCGCTCATTAATCTGGCTTCATGCCGCGGTGTAAGATGTTTCTATGTTAAGAGCAAGAAAATTCCTTTGCCATCTGCGCTTCACGATATCTTCCAAAAATCGAAGATTGAAGAAATCGAGCTATTAAGATGAGGCTTTTTTTGTCTTTCATCTTCGTCGCGTTGATCTCTGTCGATGGTTTTTTTCGACTCCTTGACCGAGCATATGTTGCAGGTTCTAATAATTTCCTTTCTGCAACCACATACTTTCTATTGGTCACTTTTCTTTACTTAAAGGCTAACAAATTTTCAATTGATCGATATGAGGCTTTCTTTGTTTTTTTCGCTGCTTTTTGTGTGGTTGTTGCGAGTGTACTGCCTGGTGGAGAAATTCTGAAGGGGGGCAGAGATGTTATATATCTGTTCAGCATATTTTTCACGATGTATTTTTTTAGGAGTAGATCTGACAGTTTTGTATTTCACTTATCCAAATCGATCTTGGTATTTTGTGTTTTGTTATCCGCGCTCGGAGGTTGGCTGCTATCAAGCTACGAGGATGGGTCTGGTCGATTTATGGGGTTTCAGGCGTCCCCCACCATTTTCTCGAATGTTGTTATGCTCGCATGTATAACTTTCGGTGTTTACTCAAAAGGTCGATACGATGTTCTGCTAATCCCACTCGCTATGTTCTTGATTTCGTTGGCTGGCACGAGGGCCAATGCTATCGGTTTGCTGTTGTATTTTCTCTATTCAGTAAGGCACAGGATTAGGGGTAAGTACATTCTCTTGTTACTACTCGCAAGTCTTCTTGTTCTGTACGTGTTCCGTGATGCAATTGCTAGGACAATAATGGACATTGTAGTGCAGGAGAATAGTAGATTACTGTCAGTTAATGATTTTGAGCAAGGGTCACTGGCAACTCGGCTTGAATGGTACTTGCTATTAATAGACAACCTAAAGCAGACCTACTATTTCGGTTGGCTTGGTGCAGGTGCGTCAGAGAAGCATATAGGATTCATTACGCATTTCGACATGCTAAGGTTTTGGTACGATTATGGTCTGCTGTTCATGGTTGTGCTGACGTTAATATTTTATCGGCATTTGTTTCATAGTGATGCAGGCGTTCGACCTCGTTCAAAAGCATTTGCAATCATTTTGGTCTGCAGTATTTTGATTTTAATTGGGTTTCACAATGCCTTTCAGGCACCTCCATTGATAATTCTTTTTTGTTTGTTTTTGGACTCGGTCAGGCGGGATCGCGAAGTGGAAATTCGCCGACCGAGTTCACTTCGAATTTCCTTATGAATTGTTCCGGGTTGGATTGTAGGCGGGATATTTTATGAATGTTCTCGAAATTATTGGTTCGAATGAGCGACATGAGGTTGGTGGAAATGGCATATTTACTTTTTTGAATCCTTACTCTTACTTGCTCGCTCGTCAACACGTTGGTATTTTTTCAAAATTTAATGCCATTATGGTAGATGGCGAGTATCTGGCTAAGTTCCTGCGTTTTTTCTGCAGACTTTCAGTAACCCGGGCTAGCTTCGACATGACCTCTTTGGCTCCGCAGGTTTTTGCATGGGCCGTAGCAAATAACAAATCGGTTGCGCTGGTTGGTTCTACCAATGATTCCATCAAAGGCGCGATGGAAAAAATTCATCAAGCATATCCGGGGTTGAAGATTGCTTATGCCAGAAATGGTTTTTTTGGTAATTTGGCTGAGCGTGACGCATGCTTAACTGAATTACATGAGCTGTCTCCCGCCGTTGTTGTTGTGGGGATGGGAACGCCATTACAGGAGCATTTCCTGCTCGATCTATGGAATAGGGGATGGAGAGGCGCTGGGTATACTTGCGGCGGTTTTTTTCACCAGACTGCGAGAGGGCTTCATTACTACCCCGATTGGATTAATCGTTGTAACTTGCGCTGGTTATATCGCATTTATGATGAGCCAAAGCTGTTTTCCCGATATGCAGTTAAGTATCCGAAGTTTGTAGCTCTTTTCCTGGTTGATTGGGTGCGTTGGATGTTGTCCAAGCGTGCGCGCTAAACAGTTGGGCAATTGGTGCTCTATCGTATGGCGCATCAGCAGATGCGCTATCGACGATCTTCAGGATGAAGACACCCAATTTTCTGAGGCATGTCCGCGTCATCTTGTTGTCTGTAATTTTTGATCATTTATGACGCCGACTAGTAAGCATTCTTCCCAGAAAAACCTTTGAATATGGTCATGAAAACGATTTTTACATCCAGCCAAAGACTCCAGTGGCGGATGTACTCCAGATCGTAGTCGATTCTTTTCTGCATCTTGTCCAGCGTATCGGTTTCTCCGCGCCAGCCATTGACCTGAGCCCAGCCGGTAATCCCGGGTTTTACCTTGTGTCGTAGCATGTATCCCTTGATTAGCTTGCGGTATTGCTCATTATGGGCAACCGCATGTGGGCGTGGCCCCACTACGGACATGTCTCCGCGAAGGACGTTGATGAACTGCGGCAGCTCATCCAGCGATGTGCTGCGAAGAACCTTGCCGATTGTGGTCACCCTGGGGTCATCTCGGGTTGCCTGTGTAACCGTGCTGGCGTTCTCCATCACCCGCATGGTACGGAACTTCCATACTTCGATTGGTTTGCCGTCCACGCCATACCGTTTCTGCTTGAATATTGCTGGTCCCGGAGATGTGTAGCGAACCGCCGCCGCTATCAGCAACATCGGAATGAGAAGGAAAATCAGCGCCACGGCGCTGAAGAGAATATCAAACAGGCGCTTGGAGGCGGCGTTGCTTAATGTGAACGGGGTATCAAAAATACTTATAACGGGCATCCCTTCTACAGAGAGATGGCGCGCATGCATTAAATCGAACAGAAATACGTTGGGGACGAAATAGACCGTTGCGGTGGTATCTGAAAGCGCATCCACAATTTCACGAATGGTTTTTTCGTCACGCATGGGTAGCGCGATGAATACCTGGTGGACCTCATCCTCCTTGGCTGCTGCAAGTCCTTGTTGAATATTTCCTTGAAAGAATGACTGGTACCCTTTGGCTGCTTTGCACCGTGCATTATCGTCGTATATTGCGCGCAGGCGTATACCCATCCATGGATTCATCTGAATTCTCTGCACAAGCATGCAGCCCAGATCTCCACCACCAAGGACGATGGCCGTTCGAGTGTTCTGGCCATTACGGCGTAGCCAGCTCAAAGCCCAGCGCAGAGCCAAGCGTGAGCCCAGCAAAAAAAGTATCGATAGAAAAGCTATTCTAAGAAGAACCTCGGCCGACAGGTCGTAGAGCGGAGTCAGCAGAGCAAAAATGGCAACAAGTGTGAACGTCAAGATGATTGCCATCAGCAGACGGAGCTGCTCATGTCGCCATTTTTCTGTGCGCCACGAACGATAACAGCCGGTCAGGGCCGCCATAAGCTGGAAACCAAGTGCGACAGCCATTAAATAGGATATAAGTGCTAGTTGGCTGTGTCGGTCGAATGGATACAGAACAAGTGCCGATGCCAGAAGCAACAAGGCGCTGTCGAAGAGCCGCGCGGCAAAGTCGAGCAGAGCATCGTGTGCATGCAGCACACCCTTATGGGGAGGAGACACTGAAATAGTCCTTACTTGACGTTATGGTTGGTGCTAAATAGACGTATGGCCCCGATTTACGCTAGCAATTCTAGCAAGATGCTGGGGTTTTGCGGACCCTACGACGACTGCAAATTGACGTGGAAGCGGTACTTATTCGTTAAGTCGTAATCCCCCAAGCCTGCTTGGCAGAATGTGCCCGATGTGAAAGAATTCACGGTCTGGCGATGCGTCTTTAAGCAAGAAATGTGCCTGGCGCTTGACGGCAAGGGCGGCAATTGGATTGCCCAAGACTCTCAGATTGACCCCTTTGTGGCCTGTGCTACAAACAAGGAGCTCGATGTGACAAGGATTTTCTTTTCTTCGCAGCCCTGCAGCGGCTGCTGTGTAAACCTTACCTTGCAAGCAGACTTTTCTGGGCGGGAGCCAAAGTGAGAATTGACACTGTTGTATTGCCGGTCGCAGGCCTCGGTACCCGTTTTCTGCCCGCCACCAAGTCCATCCCCAAGGAAATGATTCCCGTTCTGGACAAACCGGTCATCCAGTACGCTCTGGAGGAGGCTGCTGAGGCGGGCATAAGGCATGCTGTGCTGGTATCGAGCCCGGCAAAGTTCGCGCTTGAGGACCATTTTGATTGCAACCCCGAGCTCGAGGCGACGCTTCAGGCCAAAGCAAAAACGGACATGCTGAATGCGGTCCGTAACACGCTCCCGAACGGCATGCGCGTTACGGTGGTTCGGCAGGGGCGCCCCCTAGGGCTCGGGCACGCCATTTCGTGTGCGCACCATGTGGTTGGCGATAAGCCCTTCGCCGTCATGTTGCCAGATGACTTTATCTGGTCTCCTGAGCGTGCATGTATGGCGGATATGATTGATCTGCATCGTGAGCGTGGTTGCTATTCCATCGCAGTGGAGGAGGTTCCACTTGAGGCAACGGACAAGTACGGTATTGCGACGCTGATGGATACCACCTTTGGCGCCAAACGAATTGTTGAGTTGGTAGAAAAGCCAAAACCAGAATTTGCACCCTCCCGTTTGGCTGTGGTAGGTCGTTATGTGTTGCCCGCATCGATTTGGGCGGCGCTTAAGGCGCTAAGACCGGGGGCGGGTGGGGAGCTGCAGTTGACAGACGCTATTCAGATGGTGCTCGGGGACAGCTGCATCGTGGCTCACCGTTTTGTGGGGCGTCGGTTTGACTGCGGTACGAAGGTTGGATTCTTGGAAGCAAATGCGGCGCTGGCATTGGCAGACCCCGTTTTGAGCGTACATTATCGGCGCTTTCTGACGGCGGAGTTAGCTCGATTGGACCGTTCCACGCCAACATTGAGAACCGCTACGGATTAGAAAGGTAGCTGTGATGCGGTCCATCTGCCCTGCTTGTTTAAAGAGTAATTGAGTAGAATTCTGAGCGTCGTTGAGGCGCTCTTTTTTTTGAGGTTGACTACATGAAGGTACTGGTTACTGGCGGCGCTGGCTATATCGGATCTCATACCTGCTTACAGCTTTTGGAGATGGGTTACTCGGTTGATGTCGTCGATGACCTTTCAAATAGTTCAGAAGAAAGTTTGCAGCGGATTCAGCGCTTGGTAGGGCGAACTCTAAATTTCTATCGCGCCGATATTCGCGACAAAAACTCGCTACAGCATATTCTTGCTGTTGGTGGCTATCACTCCGTTATTCATTTTGCCGGCCTCAAAGCGGTAGGTGAGTCAGGTCAGATGCCATTGAGCTACTACGATGTCAATGTGGCTGGCACAATCTCATTGCTCCAGGCAATGGGGGCTGCAAATGTCCATCGTTTGATATTCAGTTCTTCAGCTACGGTTTATGGTGACCCTCAAACTGTGCCGATATCAGAGTCTGCCGAGCGCTCAGCAACTAATCCATATGGAAGGACCAAGCTACATATCGAAGAGATGCTTCAAGATCTTGCTGCGTCAGATTGTCGATGGAAAATCGCTTTGCTCAGATACTTTAATCCTGTTGGTGCACATCCATCGGGAGAAATCGGTGAAGATCCACGTGGTATACCTAATAATCTCACGCCTTTCATCACGCAGGTGGCGGTAGGACGGAGGCCGTATTTGAGTATATTTGGTGATGACTACCCTACCAAGGATGGGACTGGGGTGCGAGACTATATCCATGTGGTTGATTTGGCCCAAGGTCACTTGGCTGCGTTGCAGTACCTACAGAGCGATGTGAGTGGTGCACATGCGTTTAATCTTGGCACTGGAACCGGCTACAGCGTGCTCGAAGTGTTGAAATCGTTTGAAGATGTGGTCGGCAAACCTATTCCATATAGGATTGTTGCTCGTCGGCCCGGCGATATTGCGTGTTGCTATGCTGATCCCGGCAAGGCAAATCGCATGCTGGGCTGGGTAGCAAAGAAAACGCTCCACGATATGGCTGCTGACGCTTGGAAATGGCAATCCCGAAACCCGACTGGCTACTTTTCAGAGTAGTAACTGGAATTATATTAACCACATCCCGTGAGACAATAGAAAGAGTTTCATGAAAAGTTTTAGTCCTACCACACTACTCTTTATCGGCATATTGGCAGTCTATAGCCATCGCATACTTGCGGTTTCGGAAGCATCCCTTTATGTCTCGCTCCATGATGCATATCTGAATGGCAGAATCGAGCAGCTGGCCGTTGTTGCCGATCTACCTTCCATGAAGAAGCCTTATTCAGTCTCAGAGGTTCTTGTCTATGCAGAACGTGTTCGTGACCTGTTCCCTGGTCTTTATGCACAGATCAGAAAAGGTTTGCTGCCGTATCTGAGTCGTTGTGCTATGACACATGCGGAGGCTGTTATCGCTCATTCGCGGGACTCAGATGTGACAACGGTTTTGCCGAATGCGCGCGGTGAATCCATCTCCTCTAACTATCGTCTATCGGCAAGCGCGCAATGTAATCTGGCGGATTGGGCTAAGGGCTCGATCGGTGCTGTTGCATTTGAACATCCGGATACCGCCATAGTAAACGAAACTTATCTGGCTATTGGCGGTGATGGTGCGCAGCTTGAAATAGGTGTTCGGGAGCATTGGTTGTCCCCATTTCAGACGTCGTCCATGCTGCTTTCGAGCAATGCCAGGCCGTCCGTTTCTATCGGTGTCTCCAATCCATTACCATTCTTTGAGTATTGGAG
>CAMLRJ010000167.1 GCA_946482345.1 uncultured Cellvibrio sp. | reverse complement strand
TATTCCTGCCGCTGCTGCTCGTCGGATCAGTCACTCGCCCGAACAAATGGCAATACTGGCCAGTCTGTTAGGTGCTTGTGCTGTTGTTCTGGGTTTAACGGCTTCTTATTTTTGGGATACCCCTGCAGGCCCGGCAATTGTATTGGCGGCAACAGGATTATTTATTTTGACTCTTTTAAAACCGCAAGAACAATAAATTCAGGTGAGCATTGCCCACCTGTGATGTCACAGAAAATTCATCATATTGTTGTCAATTCGTCATGCTGCTACCGGAAAATTTCTACAACCTGGTAGTGGAATATTGTCATGACCCCAGCTGTTTCTAGCTTGAATCAAAACTCGTCCAATCATCATTCTGCATGCGATCTATCGCCCAAACTATCTAATATCATCAGTGGTAAAACAGTTTGGATTTCCGACATTCATTTAGGTTCTCGCGATTGCAAAGCAGATTATCTATTGGAATTTTTGCAGGAATTACGTTGCGACACGCTTTATCTGGTTGGTGATATTGTGGATTTATGGGCGATGAAACGACGCTTTCGTTGGCCGGCAAAACATCAGCAAATTATGATGAAGTTCTACGAGTTGGCAGCCAAAGGAATGAAAGTTATTTATGTTCCCGGCAATCATGATGAACCTATGCGTCGATTTGCAGGTGATTTTTTTGGCCCTATCGAAATTATCGAAGAGTGTGAATACCAATCCAGCCATGGCAAACGATTTTTAATTATGCATGGCGACGCAATGGATGCACACATTCAATTAAGTTGGTTGACCCGTTTGATCGGTGATCATGGATATGAATTGCTGTTATTTATTAATCGATGGAGCAATCGCATTCGCCGCTTGTTTGGTCGGCCTTATTTTTCGTTGGCAAGTTTAATTAAAAATAATATCAAAGGTGCGAAAGCGGCAATCAATACTTATGAAATTCATGCATTGGATGAAGCCAGGCGCCGTGGTTATGACGGCGTTATTTGCGGGCACATACATCATCCTGAATTACGCAATGAAAAAGAATTTATTTATGCTAATTGCGGTGATTGGGTGGAAAATTGCACAGCGCTGATTGAGGATTATCAAGGTGTAATGCGCTTGTTGCACTACACAGATCAGCTTAAATGGAAAGAGCAGCAAATCAGCCCACAGCTTAACGCAGCATAAAATCCTGGCGACCAATTTCCTTGCCATTAACTTGTATTGCAAGTTGATGCAAGCCTGAATAATAAGACCTGGTAGTAATAGGTTTAAAGGAATGTTTTTTTTCGAAAAGGATTTCCGCTCCTTTTTTTAACTCAACATTTTTCAATTTGAAGACTTTTGCTGCCAGATTACCATTGGCTTTCATAAAGTAGATGAGATAATCCACTACCAATTGTTGCGTCTTGTCTGCTTCCAGTCGAAATGAAAACTCCAGAGAATCACCAACAGAAATTATTTTTTTAGCCAACTCAAAATTTTTAATACCAACTTTGGCATTTTTGCTATAACCCAATAAAGGAAATACCCGCTGATCGCCGGATTTAATCAAACTGCGCAAAGCATGCTTGACTATCCATTCCGTTTTGTCGTTTTGATTGGATAAAAATTCTTCGCACAAACCAATCGCCCAATCAGGATTGTCTTTGCTGATGTCATTGATATTGTTCGCTACCGAACGTCGAACATATAAACTCTCATCCTGATTTAATTTTTGCAAAATCGCTCTGAGCGGCGTTGGATCCTGAATAAACTGCGGCAAACGCATGCCCCAGGGAAGACGTGGACGAGAACCTTCCGAAGCCAAACGACGAACATGCTCGGAGTCATCGTCACACCAAACCAACAATTGATTGTAGGTTTGTTGGTAATGATGTTGGATGAACGGTCGAATAGAAAATTCTGCCGAAAAAAGTGATGTGAGTTTTTCCAGTGTCTTTAAGGATTCTGTAGGATGCGCCAATCCGTGAGCGGCCACATAATCAATAACCGGCCAGGCAGCAAACATGGCTTTGTTGTCATCAGGATTTCCGGCATCCCATACTTGCGGTAAATCCTGCAAATAACGGCTCAGTTTTTTATAGGGATGAGAAAATTCCTGATGCAGATGATGGATAATATGATGAACCCGTTGTTTTAATTCGAGTTGATTGATTCCTTGCAGCGTATTTTTATGAAAACGTTTGGCATTAAAACCGGGCACTACTTTTTCAAGACTTTTGCCAATGCGCTGAATGGCATTTGAATTAAGGCCATCTTTCATAAGAGGTGCTGAATCAGATGAACTCACTCTGTGCTCCAAAAAATGTCGGTATATAGCTTACAAGCTGAGCATCATAAATTTCCTTGCTGACAGTTTCTGGCAGTAGTTATAAAAAGCTGCTTACGCCCAATTCTTTCGCCATGTCAATGAAGGTAATTTCGCTTTTGGTATTGGGATTAATCACTTCGTCAGCAGCAAAATGGCCAGAGGTATTGATTATTGCCTGCTTCAACATAGGCTTATTATTGGTATAGAAAAACAGTCGTGCAAATAATTTGTGTGCCAACAATAAATTGTAATCTTCATAGCTGGCAATGTGTGAAGGTGATTTTGGCAAACGTTTGTATTCATCTTCCACACTTGTTAAAGGTTTGCTTTTGAGCCAGGCTTTAACTGCTTTGTCTTCTTCATCTTCAATAAAATGACAATAAGCATAAGCTTTTGCACCCAGCATGACACTGTCCTGCGCACTGTATTTTTCAGCGCGTGCTTGCAGTTTTTCGTGGCTGCCACCCCAGCGCGGATAGAGCATTTTTAAATCTTTAATTGCAATGTCCAGCCGATCTTTCAAATGATCCGAATATTTATTCAAGATAAATTCTGCTTGTGCCCTTTGCCCCAGTGCCAAATAAATTTCCAACGCAAGAAAAACCAAATCAGCCGGATTGTGTAACTTTTCAAATTCTTTCGATATCAGTGTTTCTGCTTCCGTTAATTTATCAGTGAATTGTTTGATGGTCTCGGTGGATAGTGTATTGGCTGCGCCTGTTCCGCGAATAGCCCAGGCTTCTTTCAATAAAAAAGCCGCGTAAAAATAACCGGCCACAGGATTGTCAGATGCATGTTCAAAAGCCACTTTGGGCCAGCGGTCTTTATGGGTAATTTTTTGTTGGATAGCGTAAGTGGTAAAAGATTGCTGCAAACCTATCTTTTGCGTTGCTGCTAATTGATCGCGCTGTGATTTTAATTCCGGAGTGTTCAGTGGGTCCTGAATTTGTTGATCGAGACGTTTTACTTTGAACCATTTCAGCAATTTGAATCCACCGAAATACCAAAAGCCGACAAGAGCAACAGCAAGAATAATCAAAATGTTTTGAATGGCGTCCATAAAAGTCCCGGATATTAAATAAAAACAACAAAGCAGGCATGCTAATGATCAAAGATGAACCTGATATTAATCAAACCAAATGCGCACGTGATCCGGCAAGGGGATTGATTTGCCATTTTCACTGCTGACCCACACAATTTTTGAATAACCTTCGGCAGAAGGCGATTGAGGATGTGACTCGGTGAAAACCCGATAATGCATCATGAAACTGGAACGACCGGGTTCCGATATAAAAATTTCCACACGCAAGTTTTCCGGGTGAAAAATCGGCCGTAAAAAAGTACAACCTATGGTGACGACTACAGGATGATTTTCGCCATGCACCGGAATATTTTTTTCGCGCATCAATTGAAAGCGCGCTTCCTCAAAATAGCGAAAATAAAGTGTGTTATTGATGTGACCATAAGCATCCAGATCACCCCAACGAACAGGCATGGTGAAGGAATAAAAGGGCGATGCATTTTCAGGGATGGGTGAATTCATTTTGCTAAAAACCTCACTGTCATTTCACCTAGGTTTTCGTAGGAAATTTTTACATCGGTATTCAATGGAACTTCAATCACACCGGCAAAAGATCCTGTAATAATCACTTGTCCTGCCTGTATGCCTTGGCCACTTTGCCGTAAAAATTCTGCCAGCCAATATAATCCTGCTCTGGGGGCTTGATTGGGATGTTTACCTGCATAATCTTTGGTTTCGCCATTAATCGTAAATTTAATCAGCATTTCGCCTTTTGTTTTTGCAATGTCGGAATCAATTTGCGGCCCAACAAACATGCCTTGATTAATTAAACAGTCCGCCAACATTTCCGGAAATTCACAATCACTGGTGTCAGCATAACGACAGTTGATGAGTTCGAGAGCCATATGGGTTCTGGCAATTGCAGCATCCACTTCTGCTTCTGTGTAAGGTTCTGCACGCGCAGGTAAATCTTTTCCAAAAACAAAACCCATTTCCGGTTCGATTCGCGCCAGATCACCTTTGGGCCAAAGGCTCACCGGCGAAACCGAGTTCATGCTGCTGGTGTAAATTGGCCCGACAATGACACGATCTTGTGGAGGCTGCAAACATTTCCAGCCTCCAATGCTATCGTCCATTTTTTCGCACCAGAGTTCTGTCACCGCTTCTTGAATCATCAAGGCTTCATCAATATTTTTCGGGCGAATGTCGATTGGTAATCTATCACCTTGAGATCCCTTGATTCGACGTTCTGTAAGAATTGCAGCGGCTTGTTTTGCACTCGACATAAATATTTTTCCAATTAATTTTTTTCAATACCAAAAATAACAAAACCCCAAAAAGGGGTTTGTTATCACGCGAATAATTTTTTACTTAGTGATGAGGTGATAACTGTTGGGCAATATGCGCTAAATCTTTACTGGATTCAATAATATTAGCCACAGTCGTATTGGCTTTTTCCGGATCAAGATGCAATTCCGCAAAAATTTCGGCAGGAATAGCTTGTTTCGGGCCCGGCCCCAAATTGTGTTGTGCCAACAGACGTCGCGCCACATAAATCAATTTTGCGTAGCTTTGATATTCGCCTTTATAAAGAGGATTATTTTGTTGTCGCAAACCCACCACGACTTCATCAGGCATAGACCAAAGCGACATCAGACTGCTTGCCAATTGTTCGCGTGTCACGCCCAATAAATGTCGCTCGACAACTTGATGTTCAACGTGCGGATTGGCGTCGGCCAATTCACAAAACGCATGAAAATACGGAGGAAATACTTCGGCCAGAATCAGATAACCGAAGTTGTGTAACAAACCACATAGATAGGCCATGCCAAAACTGGGCCTGTGATCACGTGGAATCGCCGTCACCAAACCTTCAATAGTGGCTGCCATGTACACTGACTGTTGCCAGTAGGGTAAGACACCGCGCGGGCCTTCTTTGGGAATGGTCATTTGTTTTCCAAGCGACAAACCCAGTGCCAGATTCAACACCATATCGAATCCAAGCACACGCACTATCGCATCGTGAATGGATTTTATTTTTCCCGGTGCCGAGTAATAAGGCGATGCGGCCCAACTGACAACCTGTGCAGCCAGGCTGGGATCAGTTTCAACAATTTGAGCAAGATCGCTGATATCTGCATTGGGATTTACCCGCAATTTGATAATGCGTTGTGCGGTATCAGAAAGTGGTGGTAATTCGAGTGTTTCTTCAAGGCGTTGTTTGATACGCAACTTGGTGAAATTTTTAACAGCGTTGAGTATGTGGTCTGTATCTGAAATGGCCGCATCATCAATTTCAAGTGGTGCCAAAGGCAATGAAAGTTCAACGACTTTTGCATCTTCAAGAATTTTTGCAAATTCTTCCTGGCTAAATCGCAATAACTCTTCATCGTTGCCCGAGTCGGCCCAGAGTTCACTGCGTTCCAACAAACTTTTATCCACCAATGTTTGCAAGCCTTCCAGCTTGGGTAATGCCGGAATAGTTTTCAGTTGGTGTTCTTTGCAGAATTTTGCGACATCTTCCGGTTTAAGTGCGTGTAATTCACGCCCCAGATAACGATTGACGCTATTGAGATCAAGCAGTCTGTCTGCAGGAAAAATCACCTGAACTTTTCCTTTCGCATCTTGCAATATGACGGATTTTGCAGCACTCATAGATCGTAAATACTCATCATGCCATTGTGAATTATCATTTTCGCTCAGCGATACCACAGCATTTGCAAAAGGAATTTGTTGTTTTTTTAGGATATTTTGAACACTGCTGGATAAAGACACTGAGCGACTCCTCTTATATCTGAATAACGAGTTGTCACTTAAGCCTAGCCGAGAATTTTGAAAGCGCTATATCAAGATCAATAGAAATACTGCGAGCAGATTCAAAAAAGGAAACTTGTGCCATTTGTTTTTTATTCGGATTAGTTCTCACCCTCTTTTCACTGAATAGTAGATAATTCGACCAGACTTGATTAACGAATAATCCGGCTGATGTACCATAAAATCAAAATTCGATGGATTTATCTGTAAGTTAATAGTCGTCCAAAAGTTGTCCCGGATAGCGGTAATCAATATCCCATTAACAAAAACGATGAGAAAGTCACCGGCGGCGTAGTATTCGGTTTTCCCGTAACTCATTTTCAACACACATACACAAATTAATAAGAGAAATTGATATGTACAGACAAGACGCAGGGGCTCGCCCCGGAAGCCGACGATTGCGAAATACACTGCTTGCCCTGACCTGTGCCCTGACCAGTTTGTGCGCCAGTCCAGGCTTTGCTCGGCAAGCCGAATATCTGGATCGTGGTGTGGTGGCACTGCCATCGGGCAATGGTATTTTTGTTAGCTGGCGTATGCTTGGTAATGATCCGGCGAATGTCAGTTTCAACGTTTATCGCAACGGCACCAAAATTACATCTTCCCCTATTACCAACAGCACCAATTACTTCGATTCCAGCGGTACTGCCAGCGCCGCTTATACGGTGCGTCCGATTATCAACGGCACAGAGCTGGCTGCGAATGCCGCCAAAACCACCTGGAGCAACCCTTACTGGACGATCAACCTGAATCGTCCCAACGGTGGAACCACGCCTTCCGGTGAAGCCTATACCTATTCTCCCAATGACCTGAGTGTGGGTGATTTGGATGGCGATGGTGAATATGAGGTCGTTGTGAAATGGGACCCCTCCAACGCCAAAGACAATTCCCAAAGTGGTTACACCGGCAATGTCATTGTTGATGCCTATGAAATGAATGGTACCCGTCTGTGGCGTATCGATCTGGGTCGAAACATCCGCGCCGGCGCACACTACACCCAATTTATCGTTTATGACCTGGATGGTGACGGTAAAGCGGAAGTCGCTATGAAGACTGCGCCCGGAACCCGCGATGCCGCAGGTTCGGTGCTGGGTGGCAGCAATGCCAACACCGACTACCGCAATTCCGGCGGCTACATACTTTCGGGCCCTGAATATCTGACCATTTTTAATGGCCAAACCGGTGTGGCTATGGCCACCACCGATTACCTGCCTGCCC
>CAMLRJ010000166.1 GCA_946482345.1 uncultured Cellvibrio sp. | reverse complement strand
CCATCACCCAATTTCACACTGACAGGTAAACCGCGAGACATTTTGACCAACCAAAATTGTGGAACCGGAAAATTCACCCGAACACTATTAGTGGCTTGCAAAGAAACAATTTCTTTTCCAACCTGCAGATCTTCACCCAGATCAACTTTGCGGATACCCAAACGTCCATCAAAGGGCGCTCGAACAATTTTCTTTTCCAGAGTTGTTTTTAAATTATCCACTTCACCCTGTGCAGATTCCATTTGTTGCACAGCGGTATCCAATTCACTTTGTGAGACAGTGTTATTTTTACGCAACTGCAACAAACGTTCATGGTTGGATTTAGTCAATCGCAAACGTGCTTCAGCAGCACTCAATTGCCCTTGTTCATTTCCTGATTCCTGAACCAATAACACAGTACCTTTTTTAACTTGATCACCAGACTTGAAACGAATCTCTTTTACTTTTCCGGCAACTTCAGCCGATACCTGTATGCCTTCCGAAGCTTCAACAGTACCCACCGCCGTGTAAGTATCATTCCAGAGCTGTTCGGCAGCAGGATGAATAGTGACTGTTTCTGTCGGTACAGGCATGGAAGCAAAAGCCTGCATCATGATTGAAACTTGCCCTACTTTCAGACCAGCAATAGCAAGTACAACAATAAAAAGAACAATCATCGGAACAAAAAACGCTTTGGCTTTAATGCTCATAGTAAAAATCCTTGGTAAAAAATTGGAAATTCAGGTTGCGGATTGTGGCACAGACCAATTGGTCTGGAAAATACACATTTGTCACAATTGGTAACAGGCGCAATTTAAATCCAATCAACAGTCAAATAGTGTCAGTAGGTAAATAATGACTCTTTTATGCATAATAAAAACCCATCCGCACAACATTAGACGTAATGTTAAGCAAGAAACAGCAAATCTTTTATTTTTTATTTCCCCAGGCACAACTTTCATGATTCATATCCCGTAAAATCTTTACATTTCTTAGAGGAATTTCTTTATGGTTTGGGCACCTCACGTAACAGTAGCCACATTAATTGAACGCGATAATCGATATTTACTGGTTTACGAAGAGGCCGATGGTCGCAAAGTCTATAACCAGCCTGCAGGTCATCTGGAGCCCGACGAAACATTAACTGAAGCTGCCATACGCGAAACGCTTGAAGAAACCGCATGGACAATCAAACTCACCGGGGTGGTCGGTGTTAATCTTTACACGGCGCCTTCCAATAATGTCACCTACTTCCGCACTACCTTTATCGGCGAAGCTGTCAGTCATGACACCAATCGTCGATTGGACAAGGGCATAATCGACGCCGTCTGGCTAACTTATGAAGAAATTATTGCACGGAAAGATCAATTGCGAAGTCCGATGACACTGCAAATTATTGAAGATTATCGCGCGGGACGTCGCTTTCCCTTGGAAGTGGTGGGATGAGGCAGGTAGAATGCGCGCCTCGATTTTCCTCGTAATAAAATCTTATGTCTGTAAAAACCCGTGTCATAGTCGGCATGTCCGGCGGTGTTGATTCTTCAGTCTCTGCGCTCCTGCTCAAACAACAGGGTTATGAGGTTGAAGGATTATTTATGAAAAACTGGGACGAGGATGATGGCACTGAATACTGCACAGCCAAAACAGATTTGGCCGATGCACAAATGGTTTGCGACCGTATTGGTATCAAACTGCACACTGCCAATTTTGCTGCTGAATATTGGGACAATGTATTTGAACATTTTCTCGAAGAATACAAAGCCGGTCGTACACCAAACCCCGACATACTCTGCAATCGCGAAATCAAATTCAAAGTATTTATGGAATACGCGCGTGTTCTGGGTGGTGAATTTATTGCAACAGGACATTATGTTCGTCGCGCTGATCGCGATGGCCATACTTATTTATTAAAAGGTCTCGACCCGAATAAAGATCAGTCCTATTTTTTGCACGCTGTTGGTGAAACTGAATTTGCCAAATCCTTGTTTCCTGTTGGTGAGTTGGAAAAACCGGAAGTTCGTCGTATTGCCGAACAACATGATTTGATCACCCACAACAAAAAAGACAGCACCGGTATTTGCTTTATTGGTGAACGTCGCTTTAAAGATTTCTTACAACAATATTTACCTGCACAACCCGGCGAAATTCAAACACCCGATGGAAAAGTATTGGGCGAACACATGGGCCTGATGTACCACACACTCGGGCAACGTCAGGGGTTAGGAATTGGTGGTGTAAAAGGTGGAAATGAAGAGCCCTGGTTTGTAGCGCAAAAAGATTTACAACGAAATGTGCTGATTGTGGTGCAAGGTGATCATCCCCTGCTCTACACCAATCAATTAATCGCAGGCCAAACACATTGGATTAACGGACAAACATCAACAGAATTTCGCTGCAAAGCCAAAACCCGTTATCGCCAACCGGATCAGGATTGTCAGGTAACCATAATGGATGATGGGCAACTGAAAGTTTTATTTGATCAAGCGCAACGCGCTGTTACACCGGGACAATCAGTTGTGTTTTATCAGGACGATATTTGTTTGGGCGGTGCCGTTATCGAATCAACAACTAATGTTTAAGTGATGGTCATGAAGAAAAATTTCTATGATTTAACACTCGCACTCGCTGGATTATTTCAGGCCGTCGCATTGGTTGAGCAAATAGCCAAAACTGGACAAAGCACAAGCGAAGCATTTACGACATCCATCAATTCAGTTTTGGATTTAAACCCAACCGACAGTTTGGCTATTTATGGCGGCGATGTTAAAAATTTGCGTATGGGTTTGGAGTTACTCAACGAATTATTAATTAAAAATACATCCAAACATCAAGACGTGATTCGTTATGGATTGGGTGTATTGCATTTACAGAAAAAATTATCCGGGCGCAAGGATATGCTTAATGTCATCGCCAGCCGTATCGAACAAGCCAACCAACAAGCACAACACTTTTCCAATACGCACGACAATGTGATTGCCAATCTCGGTGGAATTTACAGTGACACGCTCAGCACTTTCCGTTTTCGTATTCAGGTCAAAGGTGACTACAATTATTTGCAGCAACCACGTATAGCCAACCAGATTCGTGCATTACTTTTGGCGGCAATCCGCTCCGCAATGCTGTGGCGACAGCTGGGCGGCAATCGTTGGCAATTGATTTTTCAGCGCAAGAAAATTGCGGAATGCGTTAGGGAAATGCTTGAGAGCCTTACCCCCTCCTAACCTCCCCCTTGGCAGGGGGAGGGACTAAATTGCACTTCGACGAAAAATAGGGAGTCAAGTCCCCTCCCCTGCCAAGGGGAGGGTTAGGGTGGGGTAAGGGTTCACAAATTTTATTTTCAACTTTCAAAACAGGTCCAACATGAACAACAGCTTTGACACCTTAACCGCACTCAATGCCATATCACCAGTTGATGGTCGTTACGGCAACAAAACCATAGCGCTGCGAAAAATTTTCAGTGAATTTGGTTTGATTCGTTTTCGTGTTGAAGTCGAAGTGCGTTGGTTGCAACAACTGAGTCGTCATGCCGGCATTCCGGAAGTGCCTGCATTCAGTGCGCCAACTAATCAATTTTTGGATTCATTGGTCAGTGACTTTAATGAAGATGATGCACAAGGAATTAAAAATATAGAACGCACTACCAATCACGACGTAAAAGCCGTTGAATATTTTTTGAAAAGTAAATTTACCGGCAATAAAGAACTGGAAGCCGTATTGGAATTTGTACATTTTGCCTGTACATCAGAAGACATTAATAATCTTTCCCACGGCTTGATGTTACGCGAAGGCCGTGAAGTATTTTTGCAAGATGCAGATGCCATTATTAATGGTATTGTCAAACTGGCTCACGATTACGCAGATGTTCCCATGCTGTCACGTACACACGGGCAAACTGCATCGCCAACAACAGTCGGCAAAGAAATGGCCAACGTCGCCGCACGTTTGCGTCGTCAGGTTGAAGCCGTAAAAAAAGTAGAATTGCTCGGCAAAATTAATGGTGCGGTCGGTAACTATAACGCTCACCTTTCTGCTTACCCGGATATTGATTGGCAAGCCAATGCCAAAACTTTTGTTGAGAGTTTAGGCTTAAGCTGGAACCCCTACACCACGCAAATCGAACCGCACGATTACATCGCCGAATTATTTGATGCGATTGCACGTTTCAATACCATTGTGATCGATTTCGACCGCGACATTTGGGGCTACATTTCTCTCGGTTATTTCAAGCAAAGAACTATTGCCGGTGAAGTGGGCTCATCCACTATGCCACACAAAGTTAACCCGATTGACTTTGAAAACTCCGAAGGCAATTTGGGAATCGCCAACGCAATATTTGGTCACCTCGCCGAAAAATTACCCATCTCCCGCTGGCAACGCGATTTAACCGACTCAACCGTATTACGCAATATGGGTGTTGGTTTTGGCTACAGCATGATCGCTTATGCATCCACGCTCAAAGGTATGAGCAAGTTGGAAATCAACCGCGCACGCTTGGCCGAAGATTTGGACAACGCATGGGAAGTTCTCGCCGAGCCAATTCAAACTGTGATGCGCCGTTACAACGTTGAAGAACCTTACGAAAAATTAAAAGCTTTAACACGCGGCCAAACAATTACTCGCGAATTAATGTTGCAGTTTGTTGAGACTTTGGAAATTCCTGAAGACGCTAAAAAACTTCTGCGTGAGTTAACGCCCGCGAATTACATTGGTAATGCGGTTAAGCAGGCTCGGGATATTTAAATCAAAACACCCTCTCCCCAGCCCTCTCCCATCAAGGGAGAGGGAGCAGATTGAAGTCTTTAAGGAAAAAGAAGATAAACTTGAAAGAATAGAGTTCAAGTCATATTCGAACAGAATCAATTCCCCTCTCCCCTTGTGGGAGAGGGGGCAGGGGGAGAGGGGTCATTCTCACATCAAAAAAAACTTTTGGAACCATCATGCCCACTCCCCTAACCAAACCTCTAACTCATTTGGGCCAAATGCCCATCGAAGAATTCCTGCGCGATTATTGGCAAAAAAAACCTTTGTTGATTCGCAATGCATTTCCTTATTTTGAATCGCCACTCTCGCCGGATGAATTGGCTGGCTTGGCATTAGAGGAAGAAGTCGAATCGCGAATTGTGTTGGAAAATGGAACAACGCCCTGGGAATTGCGTAACGGCCCATTCACTGAAAAAACATTTGAGAAATTACCCGAAAGCCATTGGACTTTGTTAGTGCAAGCGGTGGATCAATGGGTGCCCGAAGTAAATCAATTGTTGGATTATTTTCGATTTATTCCCAACTGGCGATTGGATGATTTGATGATCAGTTACGCGCCGGACAAAGGGGGCGTCGGCCCGCATTTTGATTATTACGATGTGTTTTTGTTGCAAGGTCTTGGCAAACGTCATTGGAAAATCGGGCAGATGTGCGACAACAATTCACCGCGACTCGAAGGTACGCGTTTGAAAATCCTCAGCGAATTTCACACGACTGATGAATGGGTATTGGAACCCGGTGACATGCTCTATATCCCACCGGGTATCGCACACTGGGGAACCGCTGTTGGCGATGACTGCATGACTTTTTCGATTGGATTCCGCGCGCCCAGCCATGCCGATATTATTTCAGAAGTCGGGCAAGAAATTGCATTGTCGGTGACAGATGATTTACGTTTTAGCGACCCTGATTTGCAAGTGCAAAATAATCCCGGTGAAATTTCTGCGCAAGCAATTGATCAAGTTCGCAATATTATTCAGCAACATCTCACTTCCGAAAATATTGCACATTGGTTCGGTAAATTTATGACTGAACGTAAATATATTGAGCAAACTGAAGAAGAGCCTTTGGATATAGATGCAGACGAATGGCAATCAGCATTGTCTGATGGACAATTATTGTGGCGTCATCCGGCAGCGAGATTGGCTTATCACACTGACGACAAAGGTACTTTACTGTTTGCCGATGGCGAAGCCTTTTGTTGTACAGCTGAATTGGCAGAACTGGTTTGCCAATCAGTCGAAATTAGTTGGAGCGAATTAAAACCTCTGGTACAAGATGCAGATAACCGCTCTGCGATTACGCAGCTGATTAATCAGGAAACCTTGTTGGTGGATGAGTAAGCTCACCCCCCCTTGGCAAGGGGGAGGAACTTGACTCCCTACTTAATGCGAAGTGAAATTTGTTCCCTCCCCTTGCCAACGACTGCATGGATGCAGGAGGTAGAGTAACGCAGGAGCAGTTACCGAGGGGAGGGTTAGGGTGGGGTGAAATTTTTAAAAAGGGAAACCCAAATGGCCGAACAATCCAAAACATCCAAAGACCTGTGGTTACTTCATTCAACAGATGATTTTCGTGAACACACGACAAAAATGCTGTCAGTTGCCAGCCGTCGCTGTTTTATCCTGACTGAAAATCTTGATTCCGCCATTTATGCAAACCCCGACTTTGTGTCCGCGTTATCAACATTGGCTCGCTCGGGTGCCCAGGTTGAAATTAAAATTTTGGCGAAAAATTTCAAACCAGCGATTGATGCCGGCCACCCGTTGCTCAAACTTGCACAAAAGCTCAGCAGCAAAATAAAACTGAAAAAAATTGCACAACAACCCGAAAATAATGACATGGGATTTATGATTTGCGATACACGCGGGCTCATTTATAAAAATGATGAAAGGGTTTATCAGGGCTTTGCCAACTACAATGCCGCACCTGAAATTAAAAATCTGCAAGATGAATTTATTTATCTGTGGGAGCGAGCCGATATCGAAAAAGAGCTTGATTTGCTGCATATTTAATCGTAATTCATCAAAAAACCCATTATTTCTCGAAAAAAACACGATTTTTAGTTGCCGACCTATATTTTATGCTTTATATATAGCGTAAATCTCTGTTGATCTCGTTTTCACTCGGGAAAAACAGGGTTTTTCAGCTAGCGTCCAGCACGTGTAGCTGGTTGAATGTTACTCACTGAATAATTAATTTATGGGAAATTATTATGGCTGCTAAAAAACCTGCTGTTAAAGCGACTGCAAAAAAGGCTCCTGCAAAAAAAGCTGCTAAACCTGCTGCCAAAAAAGCGGCGGCGCCAAAAGCTCCTGCTGCTCCAGTAAAACCAATCGCTGAACGTCAAAACAAGTCACAAATGCTGGCTCAAATTTCTGAAGCCACTGAAGTGTCCAAAAAACAAGTTCAAGCAGTATTGGATGAGTTGACTAACATCATCGAAGGTCATATCAAGAAAAAAGGCGCTGGCGAGTTTGTATTGCCAGGTCTGCTGAAAATCACCACAGTGAAAAAACCAGCCACCAAAGCTCGCAAAGGTATCAACCCTTTCACTGGCGAAGAAGTGATGTTCAAAGCAAAACCAGCCAGCACATCTGTAAAAGTACGTGCGCTGAAAAAACTGAAAGAAATGGCTGTTTAATTCGCTATTTTTCAGGTTTGAAGCCCCGCAATTGCGGGGCTTTTCTTTTAAAGGATTTTCTACAAAGGTGAAATATAAAAATCCTTACCCGATAAAGCCTGTCGCAAAC